>JAFAWC010000234.1 GCA_019242135.1 Mycobacteriaceae bacterium
ATGGAACAGCCCGCGCCGGCCGGTCCGGGCGCTCGTTCAAGAGTCCTGCGACCGTACTCGGATCGGTGTCCTAGCCGAAGGCTCGTGTCCGTTCGCCCCGGGTATGCCGTTCGCCGAGTTCGCCGCGTTCGCCGATGACGCGATCACCACGGCGATCAAGCTGTTCGCTGAACTGGCACCTGTCGTCGAACCGAGCTCGGGGCGCACGTCGGGCAGCTGGCTCAAAGACGCCGGCTGACTCAGAACGCCGTTTCCGGTAACAACATGATGTCGTCGTCGACGGATTCGATGACCGCGCGCACGGCCGTCAGGTGCGGCAGCATGTTCTTCGCGAAGAACGCCGCCGTCGCAATCTTCCCTCGATAAAACGCTTCGTCGCTGACCGATGGCGAGGTGCCGAGGGCGGCGTGCGCGACACCGGCCTGCACAAGCAGCCGCCAGCCGATGAGGAGGTCCCCGACCGCCAGCAGATATCGCACCGAGGTAAGCCCGATCTTGTAAATTTCCGCGGGGTTCTCGGTCGCGGCCATCAGATATCCGCTGAGCGCCGCCGTCATCGCCTGGACGTCGCCCAGCGCGGTGCGGACCAGTTCGGCGTACTCCCGGAGCTCGGCATCGCAGGCGTCGATGGTGGTAGTGATCTGCGAAGCGACATGTGCCAACGCCTCGCCACGATCGCGAACGATCTTGCGGAACATGAAATCCAGCGCCTGGATGGCGGTTGTGCCCTCGTACAGCGAATCGATCTTGGCGTCGCGGATGTACTGCTCGATCGGGTAGTCCTGCAGGAAGCCTGATCCACCGAGTGTTTGCAGCGATTCGGTCAAAATTTCATAAGCGCGCTCGGAGCCTGCGCCCTTGACGACCGGCAACAGCAGATCGTCGACCCGATGCGCCATGTTCGCGTCGGCTCCCGACACCTGTTGTGCGACAGCGTCGTCCTGATGTGCTGCGGCGTACATGTAGAGCGCGCGCAGACCCTCGGCGTAGGCCTTCTGCGTCATCAGGCTCCGGCGCACATCGGGGTGGTGGATGATCGTCACCCGGGCTGCCGACTTGTCGGTCATCTGCGTCAGATCTGGGCCT
Source organism: Mycobacteriaceae bacterium (assembly GCA_019242135.1). Classification (GTDB taxonomy): domain Bacteria; phylum Actinomycetota; class Actinomycetes; order Mycobacteriales; family Mycobacteriaceae; genus Mycobacterium. The sequence continues at coordinate 1,087 of JAFAWC010000234.1, forward strand.
TGCACCCGCTGTTTGGCGAAGGCGAGTGCATTCAGATAGCCGGTCGACAACGTACCGGCCGCCTTGACGCCGATCGTCATGCGCGCGTGCTCGATCACCGTGAACATTTGCGCGATGCCCTTGTGCACATCGCCGACGAGGTAACCGACCGCAGGCACTCCGTGGGCGCCGAATGTCAGCTCGCACGTCGGCGATGACTTCAGGCCCATCTTGTGTTCCAGCCCGGTAGCGAAAACCCCGTTGCGAGGCCCGAGTTGGAATGTGTCGGGATCGAAGAGGTACTTGGGGACGTAGAACAGGCTCAACCCCTTGGTGCCCGGGGCGGCCCCTTCAGGACGCGCCAGTACAAGATGAAAGATGTTATCGGCGGTGTCACCGACGTCGCCGCCGGAGATGAACCGCTTGACTCCCTCGATGTGCCAGGTCCCGTCGGGTTGCGCGATCGCCTTGCTGCGGCCCGCGCCGACATCGGAACCCGCATCGGGTTCGGTTAGCACCATGGTGGCCGCCCATCCGCGCTCCAGGGCCATCGCCGCCCACCGCCGCTGCTCCTCGGTGCCCTCCACGGCTAGCGCGTTGGCCATCGCGGGTCCCAACGCCCAGAAGAATCCTGCCGACGGATTGGCGCACAGCAACATTTCGTTGATCGCCCACGTCAGCGGCGCCGGCGCCGCCACACCGCCGATCTCCTCGGCCAATCCGATGCGCCACCATTCGGCGTCTTTGACCGCCTGTACCGATTTCGCCAACTCCGCGGGCACGGTGATGGTGTGGTTTTTCGGGTCGAAGACCGGCGGGTTGCGGTCGGCGTCGGCGAACGACTCAGCGACCGGGCCCTCGGCCAGCCGGGCGACCTCGTCGAGCATCGTGCGCACCGTGTCGACGTCGAGATCGCCATAGCGCCCTGAATCCAGGACCGTGTCGAGTCGGAGCACCTCGAAGAGGTTGAACTCGAGGTCGCGGACGTTGGCGATGTAGTGCCCCAATACGTTCCCTTCGCCGCGATCCGGTAGGTCGCAGTGTGCGCGACCTGGGAAAACGTACGCAACCGTAACCACCCAGAACCTACGGTGACGAAACCGTAGGAAGCGAGGTCATAGTAGATTGTGATCTCCGTCACACGCCAGGCACGGTACAGTCCCCCGAGGGCTCACCGGAACGGAGGCATGCGATGGAACTGAACGTTCGACCGGTGCCCATTCCGGATCCGGTCACCCAGTTTTATTGGGACGCAGCGAAATCAGGCGTGCTCGCCATCCAGGGCTTTCCGGAGATCGGCCTGCTGCAGCATCCGCCCGGCCCGGTCCCCGAGGTGCCCGGCGGGGCGGTGGCGAGCCCGACCGCCGTCGAGGTGAGCGGCCGGGGCACATTGTTCGCATTTACGATCCTGCATCAGCCGTTTCACCCCGGATTCGTTGATGCGGTACCGCTGATCATCGGGCTGACCGAACTCGACGACGCCCCCGGAGTGCGGATCCTGACGAACATCGTGCAGGCCGATCCGCACGAGCTGCGGTGCGGCCTGCCGATGGAGGTGGTGTTCGAGAGTCGCGGCGATTTCGCGTTGCCGCAATTCCGTCCCGTGCGCAATAGCGACGATTCCTCGCCCTAGCTTGCACCCGCCGCGACACGCCCACCGCGGTGACGACACGCCGAGAAAGACCGCCCAGGTGTACATCTCGAGTCAGCTTCGCCTCGCCGCGGCGAGTCACCCAACCCCGAGCCAACCGCGCCCAGCCGCCGAGTCAGACCAGAAGCCAGACCCAACCCCACATGCTTCAACGGAATTAGCT
>JAFAWC010000313.1 GCA_019242135.1 Mycobacteriaceae bacterium
TCACATCTTCCGCATCCTCAAGCGGACGTTGGCGAAGGCGTGGGACGACTCGATCTTCTCCGAGTCCGCCGAGGCCGCGTTCTGGCAGGTGCTCTCGCTGCCGCCGCTGCTGCTCGGATTGCTCGGCACGCTGGCCTACATCGCGCCGGTGTTCGGGCCGGAGACGCTGCCCATGATCGAGCACCGGCTGATCAGTGCGGCCGACAGTTTCTTCTCGCAGAGTGTGGTCAACGAGATCATCGCGCCGACGATCACCGACGTGGTCAAGGGCGCCCGCGGCGAGGTGGCGTCCGTCGGATTCGTGCTCTCGCTGTGGGCCGGGTCGTCGGCCATTTCCGCGTTCGTCGACTCGGTCGTCGAGGCCCACGGCCAGACGCCACTGCGCCACCCGGTGCGCCAGCGTTTCTTCGCTCTCGGCATCTACGTCGTGATGCTCGTCATCGCAATCGTGGTCCTGCCGCTGCTCGCGCTCGGGCCGGAAAAGATCGCTCATTGGATTCCGCCCGGCTGGGACAACGTGTTGCAGTACGGCTATTACCCGGTGCTCGGGCTGGGACTGGTATTGCTCGTCACCGTGCTCTACCGGGTCTCGTTACCCAAGCCGCTGCCGACACACCGGCTGGTGCTCGGCGCCGTACTGGCCACGCTGGTCTTTTTGGTGGCCAGTAACGTGCTTCGGCAATACCTGCAGTATATCTCCAGCACCGGCTACACCTATGGCGCGCTGGCAACCCCGATCGCGTTCCTGTTGTTCGCGTTCTTCCTGGGTTTCGCGGTCGTGATCGGGGCCGAGCTCAACAACGCGATTCAAGAGGAGTTCCCGGCGGCGGCGCCCCACGCGCGTCGGCTGCGGTGGTGGTTGCGGGCCCGCGCCGAAGAAATCGTCACCGACGAGCCGGTCACCGAGACAAATGGCGATTTCACAAACAAGAAAGCGGAAACGGAAGGTTATTCCGTCGACACGAATGACAGAACTGCTGCGTCTGAGCGGGTCAGCCGTTCTTGAGTTTCTCGTAAATGCGCTTGCAGTCCGGGCAAACCGGCGACCCGGGCTTGGGCGACCGCGTGACGGGAAACACCTCGCCGCACAGTGCGACGACGTGCGTGCCCATGACCGCGCTCTCGGCGATCTTGTCCTTCTTGACGTAGTGGAAGTACTTCGGAGTGTCGCTGTCGGTCCCGTCGTCGACGCGTTCGTCGGTCTCGGTGCGGTCGATCGTCTGCGTCTTCATGCTCGCCATTGTGCCCGCTATGACGGCCACCTGAAACGGGGTGTCCAGGTTGCCTCCGCTTGTGAAACAGTGGAGGTATGAAACACGGCCACGAGCTGAGTTTCGACGACGAGGGTCGACCGGTCCTGATCACCGCCGCCGCACTGCCGTACGAAGAAGAACAGCGCCGGCGGGTGCGGAAATACTTGACGTTGATGACGTTTCGCATCCCGGCGCTCATCTTCGCCGCGGTCGCCTACGGCATCTGGCATAGCGGGCTGATTTCGTTGCTGATTGTGGCGGTCTCGGTGCCGTTGCCGTGGATGGCCGTGCTCATCGCCAACGACCGCCCACCCCGGCGGGCCGAGGAGCCGAGGCGCTTCGACAACGCCCCGCGCCGTACCCGGCTGTTCCCCTCGGCGCGGCGCGCCGAGCTCGAAGCCCCCACCGGCGTTGCACCGCAATCTGAGCAGTCGAATCAGGGTGAGCCCGAGGCGAATTAGGACACTCTGGCTTTATTCTCAGGCCATTCTCAGGTCGTTTCTGAATAACTGCACTTCAGAGCGTTTACTCCGTTAGTCGATCGGGAACTTCATCGGTACCCCGAACGTTGCAACTATTGACAGTTCGAGGCGATCAGGAGGCCGCCAATGGCAAATGCCACCACCAGCCGAGTCGACGGCGACCTGGACGCACAGAGTCCGGCCGCCGATCTTGTGCGGGTGTATTTGAACGGCATCGGCAAGACCGCATTGCTCAACGCAGCCGACGAGGTCGAGTTGGCCAAGCGGATCGAGGCCGGGCTGTTCGCGCAGCACCTGCTCGACACCCGCAAGCGCCTCGGCGAGAACCGCAAGCGCGAACTGGCCATGGTCGTTCGCGACGGCGAGGCGGCGCGCCGGCATCTCCTGGAAGCGAACCTGCGTCTGGTGGTGTCGCTGGCGAAGCGTTACACCGGCCGCGGCATGCCGCTGCTCGATCTCATTCAGGAAGGCAATCTCGGCCTGATCCGTGCGATGGAGAAGTTCGACTACGCCAAGGGCTTCAAGTTCTCCACCTACGCCACCTGGTGGATTCGTCAGGCGATCACCCGCGGCATGGCCGACCAGAGCCGCACCATCCGGTTGCCCGTCCACCTGGTCGAACAGGTCAACAAGCTGGCGCGGATCAAGCGCGAGATGCACCAGAACTTGGGCCGTGAAGCCACCGACGAGGAACTCGCCGAAGAGTCTGGCATTGCGGTGGACAAGATCGCCGACCTGCTGGAGCACAGCCGCGATCCGGTGAGCCTGGACATGCCGGTCGGCAGCGACGAGGAGGCGCCGCTTGGCGACTTTATCGAGGACGCCGAGGCGATGTCCGCCGAGAACGCGGTGATCAGCGAATTGCTCCACACCGATATCCGCAGCGTGCTGGCCACGCTCGACGAGCGCGAGCATCAGGTGATCCGGCTGCGGTTCGGCCTCGACGACGGGCAGCCCCGCACGTTGGATCAGATCGGCAAACTGTTCGGTCTTTCCCGCGAGCGGGTGCGTCAGATCGAGCGCGAGGTCATGGTCAAGCTGCGTCATGGCGAACGCGCTGACCGGCTCCGGTCCTACGCCAGCTGAGCTCCCTCCATGTGTGGCCCGCCTCTTCGGAGGCGGGCCACGCGCCATCTCCGGCCGGCTTCGATTTCCCAGCTTGACCGGTAGACTCTGGCCGACGGAGGGCGCACATGAACGATCTGGTCGATACCACCGAGATGTACCTGCGGACCATCTACGACCTCGAAGAAGAGGGCGTGATCCCGCTGCGCGCCCGCATCGCCGAACGCCTCGAGCAGAGTGGCCCGACCGTCAGCCAGACGGTGTCGAGGATGGAGCGCGACGGGCTGCTGCAGGTGGCCGGGGATCGTCATCTCGAGCTCAGCGAGAAGGGCCGCACTTTGGCCATCGCCGTCATGCGTAAACACCGCCTCGCCGAGCGGCTGCTCGTCGACATCATCGGCTTGCCGTGGGAAGACGTGCACGCCGAGGCCTGCCGGTGGGAGCACGTGATGAGCGAGGAGGTGGAGCGGCGACTGGTGCAGGTCCTCAACCATCCGACCACCTCACCCTTTGGAAACCCCATTCCCGGCCTCGCGGAGCTGGGCGTCGACCCGACCGCCGCACCGAAGCGCGGCGATCTCGTCCGTCTCACCGAACTGCCCGCCGGTGCCCCCGTGGCGGTGGTGGTGCGCCAGCTCACTGAGCACGTGCAGGGCGACGTCGAACTGATCACGCGGCTCAAGGACGCCGGCGTCGTCCCCAATGCGAGGGTCACTGTGGAGGTCACCCCGGGCGGCGGCGTCGCGATTGTGATTCCCGGACACGAGCACGTCGAATTGCCCCACCACATGGCACATGCGGTGAAAGTGGAAAAGGTCTAACCCGCCCGCCGGCCGAACGCGCGACGCGGCGGCAGGCTCACCCCGAGCCGCTCGGCCACCCGATACCCGCTCGCGGCCAACTCGCGGATCTGCTCGGGGCGCATGCCCGACTGCAACGCGACGTCGAGCATCGAGGCCATTCGATGTCCGCCGTTGCATCGCAGCGCCGCGTCGAGCGCCACGCCCGCCAGCGGTCCGTCACCCCGCGCGTAGGCCGAGAAAGCCAGCAGGACAAGCGCCTCCACCCGCCCCGGCTTCGGCAGGGTGCGCGCGAGCACCGCCCACAGCATCTCGGCCTCGGCGGCGGTGTCACCGACGGCCAGCGCGAACAACGTGTCTCGCACGTTCACGTCGGCCAGGCCGCACGCGAGTTCGGCCAACTCGTTGTCTGACGGCTGGGCCCCGTCGCGCATTCGCGCGGCGGCGGCCATCGCTTGTTCGACGTCACGCCGGGCCGAATCGGAATCGCATTCCGCGCGCGCCGTGAGGCGTCTGCGGATCCGCCGCGCGAGCCGGCGAACCCGCGCGGTGTCGGTGACTTCGATGACCTGCTGCAGCTCCTCACGCCGCGCGTAGAGTCGGCGACCGTCGAGCACCGCGGCCATCGCAAGCGGGGATGACAATGGGTCGTCGACACTGCCTGTCGCGCCGCACATGTCGGCGCAGCGCCACCTGCCGCCGGCTGCGATGCGGTCGACGACATGCACCGCAATGAGTGTGATTCCTTGCAGCTCAAGCACATCCGTGAGCGCCGAGCCCAGTTCGCGAAAGTCCTCGGCGCACATCGGGCACTGCGCGCCGTCCTCGTCGACGATCACCGCGATCGCCGCGTCGGGCCGCACCGCCCCGGCCACCTCGGCGATCCGGTCCACGGTGTCGACAAGCCGCGGCAAGAGATCAAGCCGCATGACAGCGCCCATTTCGCCGCGATCTAAGGTGACGAGCACGAGCGATTTCTCGGGAACGAAGCCGAGCACGGCGGGAACGGCCGCGATCAGCGCACCTGGCCGGTTGAATATGAAGTCGGGCTGTGAAGTCGTCATGCCCTCACCCTGACCCCCGCCCCCGTCAGCCACCCCGTCCCCGCGGCCCACCCCACCGCCCGCTGTGGATGCACGCCGCCCTGGGGATAACTCGCGCGCTGATGCGGCTATCCGGTGTGGCGCAGGCTCAGCACCTGGGCGGTGAAGATCTCGTCGAGACCCGTGGTGTCGACCTGCTCATCCCCCGAACCGACGGCCTGCGCCATCACCCGAACGTCGCCGACCTGCCCCACCAGAACAACCGCCCGGTGCTGCCCGTCGCCGTCTTGCGTCAGGTCCACCGCGAACGCGTCGTCGGCGCCGGCGATCGGCGGCGGCAGCATGTTCGCACCGACCGTCCAGGATCCCGTGGAGTCGTTGACCGCGAACGATGTGCAGCGGGCGACCTGATCCCGGCGCGCGCTGAGCCGCCCGACGCCCCGCGCCAGCACCAACCGCAACGCGGTGTCGTCCGCGCGCCTGCCCTCCATCGCGACGATTTCGTTGGGCACCGGCGGTTGGCAGTCCGCCGGTTCGACGTGGCTTCCCGGGGGAACCCCGTCGATCGTGCCCAGCGCCTCGTGCGCGTCACCAGATGCCGCCGGGTAATCGGACGGCCAAAGCGACCGGTCCACCAGCAACTCCGACAGCGGCTTTGTCGCCAGGATCGCGTCGAGCCGCGAGCCGGAACCCGCGACTGGCGAGCCGTCGACCGTTCGGCCGCAGCCGCCCAGTCCCGCCATCACGGCCGGGCACAGCACGAGCGCAGCCACTCGCCTGCCGGTGAGCGCGCCGATCAGCATCGACGACATGGTCTCACCCGGTAGCGCCGCAACGGTGCATGGCGCGCACGAGGCGATAGCGTCGCCACGAGTTGTTCACTCCGTATTGACACCGTCCGCGTGCGAGATTCCGCAAAACGGCGTAGACCTCTTGTCATGCCTATGGAGTACGACCTCGTCGTCATCGGCTCGGGCCCGGGCGGACAGAAGGCCGCGATCGCGGCGGCAAAGCTGGGCAAATCGGTGGCCGTCGTCGAGCGCGGCAGGATGCTCGGCGGGGTGTGCGTGAACACCGGGACGATCCCGTCGAAAACGCTGCGCGAGGCCGTCGTGTATTTGACCGGCATGAGTCAGCGCGAACTGTACGGCGCCAGCTATCGCGTCAAGGAAAAGATCACTCCGGCGGATCTGCTGGCGCGCACCCAGCACGTCATCGGCAAAGAGCAGGACGTCGTGCGCTCGCAGTTGATGCGTAACCGAGTCGAGCTGTACACGGGGCACGCCCGCTTCGTCGACGAGCACACCGTGCTGGTCGAGGACCCCAGCCGCAGCGACCGGATCACGGTCAGCGGCCAGTTCATCGTGATCGCCACCGGCACCAAGCCCGCCCGCCCCGCGGGTGTCGAGTTCGACGAGGAGCGGGTGCTCGACTCCGACGGCATCCTCGACCTCAAGGCGCTGCCGACGTCGATGGTGGTCGTCGGCGCCGGTGTGATCGGAATCGAGTACGCGTCGATGTTCGCCGCGCTGGGCACCAAGGTGACCGTGGTCGAGAAACGTGACTCCATGCTCGACTTCTGCGATCCCGAGGTCGTCGAGGCGCTGCGGTTCCACCTGCGTGACCTCGCTGTCACGTTCCGCTTCGGTGAGGAGGTGACCGCCGTCGATGTCGGGTCGGCAGGTACCGTCACCACCCTGGCCAGCGGCAAGCAGATCCCGGCCGACACGGTGATGTACTCCGCGGGGCGGCAGGGCCAGACCGATCATCTCGACCTGGCCAACGCGGGCCTGGAAGCCGACAGCCGCGGCCGCATCTTCGTCGACGACCGGTTCCAGACCAAGGTCGACCACATCTATGCGGTGGGTGACGTGATCGGTTTTCCCGCGCTGGCCGCCACCTCGATGGACCAGGGTCGGCTGGCCGTCTACCACGCGTTCGGCGAGCCGGCGTCGGGAATGCCCGAACTTCAGCCGATCGGCATCTACTCCATCCCCGAGGTGTCATACGTCGGGGCCACCGAGGTGGATCTGACCAAGGATTCGGTTCCCTACGAGGTCGGGGTGTCGCGGTACCGCGAATTGGCGCGCGGCCAGATCGCCGGCGACTCCTACGGGATGCTCAAGTTGCTGGTGTCAACCGAGGACCTCAAGTTGCTGGGCGTGCACATCTTCGGGACGGCCGCCACCGAACTCGTGCACATCGGGCAGGCGGTGATGGGCTGCGGCGGCACCGTCAAGTATCTCGTCGACGCGGTGTTCAACTACCCGACGTTCTCGGAGGCATACAAGACGGCGGCGCTGGACGTGATGAACAAGATGCGCGCGCTCAACCAGTTCCGCGCGTAGTCAGCAGCCGTCCTCGGACACCGAGGGGGCGGTGTCGGCAGGGCCGCCCGCCTCGGCGCGCCGCAGCAGATCGGCGATTTTTCCGTCGAACGGCGGTGAGTACGAAAGGTTTTCGTCGCAACCGCCGCCGTCGAGGCCGCCGATCAGCCCGACGATAGTGGAGTCGCGGCGCCACGGGGCGCCGCTGGTGCCGGCGATCAGGCCCGCGCACTGCAGCGACGGGAAGCCCTTGGTCCCGCTCGCGGTCGCGGTGCGGCAGCCGATCGGCTCGCCACCCACGCTGGCCGGGTAGCCGGTCACCGTGACCACGGTCCCCGGGCTCGGTGTCGTGCCCAGCGTCAAGCCCGTGCCTGCCGCCGACTCGACCGAGCGGCCGTCCTGGCGGCTGACCCTCGCGATGGCGAAATCGGCGACGGGATCCTGGGCGGCCAGCCACCGCGGGTCGAGGTAGATCGCGTCGATGGTCCATGTGCCGGCCGGGTCGGCGGTGCCGCTGAATCCCGAAACGAAGGTCGTCGGAGAGCCAGCTGCCAGGCAGTGAGCCGCCGTCAAGATCAGGTTGCCGGCAGTTGAGTGCAGCACGGACCCGGTGCAGGTGTGCATTTCGGAGGCGCCCAGGAACACCGCGCCGACCACCGGGTCGGCATGGACGGCGGTGGCCGCGGCCGGCGGCGAAGCTGGCGAGGCAGCCGCGGGCGGCTGTGGCCGCGTGCAGCCCGGCGCCGACAGGGCCGCGCCCAACAGCAGGATCATCAAGGCCGACCGGACACGCATCACGGTCGATCATGCCTGAGCCGCCGTTGCGCGGCCCACCTTGCGATCCGCTGTGGAACCCGCAGCCGCACGTGTCGCGTTGTTTGATCAGGGACATGCGCGTTCGCTCAATCTTGACGTCCGGTGGCGCGTGTCACCTCGGCAGGTGACACTAGAGACCGCGGGCCGGCGATACCGTGCGAAGAGCAGGAATCCCGAAAGGAGGCAGAACTGTGGCTGATCACGGCGACGACTACCGGCCCGAGCAGAGCGGCATGTATGAGCTGGAGTTTCCCGGGCCCCGATTGTCGTCACCCGACGGCCGTGGCCCGGTGATGATCCACGCGCTCGAAGGCTTCTCCGACGCCGGCCACGCGATCCGGCTCTCGGCGCGCTACCTCAGGGACGCGCTGGACACCGAGCTCGTGGCGTCGTTCACCATCGACGAGCTGCTGGACTACCGGTCCCGCCGTCCACTGATGACGTTCAAGATCGACCACTTCACCCGCTACGAGGATCCCGAGCTGGGTCTGTACGCGCTGCACGACACCGTCGGAACGCCGTTTCTGCTGTTGGCGGGCATGGAACCCGACCTGAAATGGGAGGGGTTCGTCACCGCGGTCCGGCTTTTGGCCGAGCGTCTCGGGGTTCGTCAGACGATCGGGCTGGGCACCATTCCCATGGCGGTGCCGCACACCCGGCCGGTCACGATGACCGCGCACGCCAACAACAAGGCGCTGATCGCCGAACATCAGCCGTGGGTCGGCGAGGTCCAGGTGCCCAGCAGTGCATCCAACCTGCTGGAATATCGGATGGCTCAGCACGGGCACGAGGTCGTCGGCTTCACCGTGCACGTTCCGCACTACCTCGCCCAGACGGACTACCCCGAGGCCGCGGAGGTGTTGCTCGCCGAGGTGAGCAAGGTCGCGGCGCTGCAGTTCCCGTTGGCGGCGCTGGCCGAAGCGGCGGCCGAGATTCGGACGAAGATCAACGAGCAGGTCGATTCGAGCCCCGAGGTGGCCCAGGTGGTGGCGGCCCTGGAGCGGCAGTACGACGCGTTCGTCACCGCACAAGAGAATCGGTCACTGTTGGCCCGCGATGAAGAGCTGCCGAGCGGCGACGAACTCGCCGGAGAGTTCGAACGCTTCCTGGCGCAGCAAACCGGAGACTTCTCGGACGGTTTCCGGGACGGCGATGACAAGAGTTAATTGAAACGGGCCCCGGGCCCGGCGTGCGGAGGTGGCCACGTGACCGGTCGCAAAGCCAACCTGCGGTCGGTGCGAGACGTGCAGTCAAAGCTGCAGTTCCGCACCATCCACGGATACCGTCGCGCGTTCCGCGTTGCGGGTGAGGGACCCGCGATCCTGTTGATCCACGGGATCGGCGATAACTCGTCGACCTGGGAAACCGTGCAGACCAAGCTCGCCCAACGGTTCACGGTGATCGCGCCGGATCTGCTGGGCCACGGCAAATCCGACAAGCCCCGCGCCGACTATTCGGTGGCGGCCTACGCCAACGGAATGCGCGACCTGCTGTCGGTGCTCGGCGTCGAGCGGGTGACCGTCGTCGGCCACTCGCTCGGTGGCGGCGTGACGATGCAGTTCGCTTATCAGTACCCGCAATTGGTGGAGCGCGTGGTGCTCGTCGCGACCGGCGGCGTGACCAAGGATGTGCACTTTGCGTTGCGGTTGGCGTCGCTGCCGATGGGTAGCGAGGCGCTGACGCTGCTGCGGATGCCCGGAGCGCTGCCGGCGCTGCAGATCTTCGGCCGCGTGGTGGGCACGGCCTTGGGCTCGACGCGGTTCGGGCGCGACCTGCCCGACGTTTTGCGGGTGCTTGCCGAATTGCCCGAGCCGACGGCCTCGTCGGCGTTCTCGCGGACGCTGCGCGCGGTGGTGGACTGGCGCGGCCAGGTGGTCACCATGCTGGACCGATGTTATCTGACGCAATCCGTTCCGGTACAACTGATTTGGGGAGAGGACGACTCGGTGATCCCGGTCGGTCACGCCAGCATGGCGCATGCGGCGATGCCGGGGTCGCGGTTGGAGATCTTCGGAAAGTCCGGCCACTTTCCTTTCCACGACTTCCCGGACCGATTCGTGGAGGTCGTCGAGCGCTTCATCGATTCCACCGAACCCGCCGAGTATGACCAGGACCGGTTACGCACACTGCTGCGCACCGGAATCAGCGAGGACGCCATCTCCGGTTCCGTCGACACCCGTGTCGCGGTCCTCGACGCGATGAGCTCCGACGAGCGCAGCGCGACCTGATCGCTGACGTACAGTCGGCGCATGGCGACCGAGGTTTCGGTTGTACGGGTATTCACCGATCTGACGCATCCGCGCCGGCTGAGCACTACTTCGAGGCACTGATGTCGCGATGCGCGCGCAGCGCCTCGATTTCACGCTCGAAGTCGTCGGCCGAGGAAAACGACCGGTACACCGAGGCGAATCTCAGGTAGGCGACCTCGTCGAGCTCGCGTAACGGCCCGAGGATCGCCAGTCCCACCTCGTGGCTGGCGACCTCGGGTGAGCCCGTTGCCCGGACGGTGTCTTCGACCTGCTGGGCGAGCAGGTTCAGCGCATCGTCGTCGACGTCGCGGCCCTGACACGCCCGACGCACACCGCGAATCACCTTGTCCCGGCTGAACGGTTCGGTGACGCCGCTGCGTTTCACCACCGCCAGCACCGCGGTCTCCACCGTGGTGAACCGGCGGCCGCATTGCGGACATGAGCGCCGCCGCCGGATCGCTTGTCCTTCATCGGCTTCGCGGGAATCGACGACCCGGGAGTCGGGATGGCGGCAGAACGGACAGTGCATGACTGCTCCTTCGCCCGGAAGACAATCCGTCGAGTCGAACCCCTCCGAGATTACCTTCGCCCACCCGGCCCGGGCCAACAGTCGCCCTGCCGGGGCGCGGCTCGGCATCAGCCGACCGGGGCGATCAGCGTCTGTCCGGTGTCCAGCGCCGCCGAGCCCAGACCGTTGAGCTCCCTGATCCGATCGACGACACTCCCGACAGGTGCGTTCGGCGCGATGCGGGCCGCCAGCCGCTGCAGGTTCTCGCCGGGCAGCACCTGCACCACCGCGACCTTTTCGTGCGCGGGCGCTTCGGCCGGGTCGGGGCTGCGCGCCTGCGCCAGCGCCATCAGCCACACCGTGATCAGCGCTGCTAGCGCGGCGACGCACAAAGTCGTCCTCACGGTGACCGGCCGCGGCCGATGCTGCGCCCGCGACATCCGTACCGCGGTGCCGCGGTACGGCATCGTGCCGCCGGCCGGGCGCACCGGCACGCTCCGGCGAGGCCGGTGAACTACCCGTTGACCGCGGGGATACCCCTGGCACCGGACTGGCCGTCGGCCTGCGTCGATAACCGTCATGAAGGCCCCTTCCGTCATCATCTTTCGCTCCTCTGTTCGAATATACTCGCTCATGCGTTCGATGTCCGAACGTTTGATCGATGTGTACCAGGGGCCACCGACAACTTTGTTTTCGCTCCGTGTC
>JAFAWC010000480.1 GCA_019242135.1 Mycobacteriaceae bacterium
AGCGACGCGATCCACACCGACAGGCGCACACGGTCCCGTCGGGCGGCGAGCGCGAGAAGAGTCCCGATGCCGGCGATCGGCGACGATGCGGCAGCCGCCCCATGGCGCGCCGGCGGGGTCCCACTGATCGCGCTGGTCATCGGGCGGCCCCCTGGTACTCGCGCAGGAACATGTCCTCCAAGGAGGCGGGGAACACCGACAATTCGTCGATGCCCAGGTCGGTCAGCTGCGCCATCGTGCGGTCCAGGTCGGCGCGGTCCACCGAGAACGTGCTGAGCCCGTCCCGGGCCGCGAAGTCGTGCACGAACGATGCGGCGCGGAGCCCGTCGATGCCGCTGCGGGTGCGCACCTTGACCGTGGTCCGCATCAAATGCCGCAGCTGCTCCAACGTGCCCGACTTCACGGTTCGGCCCGACCGGATGATCGTCACGGTGTCGCACAGCTGCTCGACTTCAGCGAGGATGTGGCTGGACAACAGCACCGCCGCGCCTCGCTCGGCAACCTCGCGCACGCACTGCTGGAACGCCTTCTCCATCAATGGGTCCAGACCGGAGGTGGGTTCGTCGAGGATGTAGAGCTCTACATCGCTGCTGAATGCCGCGACAATCGCGACCTTCTGCCGGTTGCCCTTCGAGTAGGTGCGGGCCTTCTTGTGCGGGTCCAGTTCGAACCGTGCGATCAATTCTTCTCGGCGTTTACGGTTGTTGCCGTCGCGTAGCCGCGCGAGGAAGTCGATGGCCTGCCCGCCGGTCAGGTTGGGCCACAACGTGACATCGCCGGGGACGTAGGCGACCCTGCGGTGCAGGGGGACCGCGTCGCGCCATGGATCGCCGCCCAACAGCTTGGCGGTGCCCCCCTCGGCCCGCAGCAGGCCGAGCAGCACCCGGATCGTGGTTGACTTGCCGGCTCCGTTCGGCCCGAGAAAGCCGGCGATGCTGCCGTGCCCGACCGTTAGATCGAGCCCGTCGAGCGCTTTCGTGCGACCGAAACTCTTTCTCAGATCGTGGACTTCGACCGGAAAGGCGTCAGCGCGCTGCCGAGACGTCACCATCGGAATCTCCTTGCTCAGGGTGTCGTTGTTGGGCCGCTCGTTGCGCGAGGAACGCGTCGTACATCGTCGCGTCGCTCATCAGCCCGTGCGTGTAGATCTCCAGTGCCGGCAGCAACATTTCTTCGCCGTAGTCGTGCAGCACCGCGGCCATATCGGTTGGGTTGTCATGCATCTGCAGGTAGAGCAGGAACCCGCCGCCACCGAAGTAGCCCAAAAACTTCGCCCGGGCTTGCGGGTCCCGGCTGGGCTTGAGGGTGCCGGCGCGCACGCCGTCGTCGAGGTAGTCCTGAGCGTTGGCCAGCATTTGCCGCCAGAACGTCTTGGCCAGCTCGCTACCGGACTGCATGCTGCGCACCAGGTAGGCCGTCATCGGCGCATACGACTCGATTTCGGCGATCTGCCGAAACCAGGTGGCGGGATCGGCGGACGTCAGCGACTCCGACTTCGTACTGCGGATCTGCTCAGCGATATAGGCGTCGCAGGCCTTACGCAATCCCTCCTTGGTCCCGAAATGGTGGATGACCAGCGCCGCGCTCACCCCCGCGGCCTCGGCGATGGCCCGCAGCCCGACGGTGAAGCCGTGTTGACCGAAATGCTCGATCGCCGCATCCCGGATGCGGGCGGCCGCGGTCATGTCCGCTGAACGCACGTTCAATACGTTAAACACCCGTTCAGGCGTCGGTCAACAGCCTGGCCCGCTAGAAAACCGTCAAGATATCTTCAGGGCGCTGAACTGGCATTTTAGGATTCCAGTGTACATCCGTTTACTATTTGGGTGAGTCGTTTGGGTAAGTCTTTTGACGAGGACGGTCGGCACGTTCACCGACCGCCGCGACCGGTGTGTGAGGAAGGGTGCGTCATGGATGTGAGCTTTTCGTTGGAACTGCCCGAAGAGGTTGTGCACGTCCGCGATTGGGTGCATGAGTTCGCCGAAGAGGTGATTAGGCCGGCGGCCGCGGAGTGGGATGAGCGCGAAGAGACGCCGTGGCCGATCATCGCCGAGGCGGCCAAGGTGGGCCTGTACACGCCGGAGCTGTTCGCCCAGATGGCCGGTGAACCGAGCGGCGTGGGTCTGCTTACCGTGTTCTAGGAGATGTTCTGGGGCGATGCGGGCATCGCCTTGTCGATTCTGGGCACCGGTCTGGCGGCGGCGGCGCTCGCCGCGAGCGGTACGCCCGAACAACTCGGTGAGTTCCTTCCCCAGATGTTCGGCAGCCCGGGCGATCCCCAGGTCGCGGCGTTCTGCTCGTCGGAGCCCGGCGCGGGCTCGGACGTCGGCGCGGTACGGACCCGGGCCCGCTACGACGAGGCCACCGGCGAGTGGGTGCTCAACGGGACGAAAACGTGGGCGACCAACGGCGGCATCGCCAACATCCATGTCGTCGTGGCATCGGTGTATCCCGAATTGGGCACCCGTGGCCAGGCGACGTTCATTGTGCCGCCGCGCACGCCCGGGCTGTCACAGGGACAGAAGTTCAAAAAGCATGGGATTCGGGCTTCGCACACCGCCGAGGTGGTCCTTGACGATGTCCGCATCCCCGGTGGTTGTGTCCTCGGCGGCCGGGACCGGTTCGAGCAACGGGTGGCTAAGGCGCGTGAGGGCAAACGCACCACCAGCCACGCCGCGATGATGACGTTCGAACGGACCCGCCCCGTGGTAGGGGCGATGGCGCTCGGCGTGGCGCGCGCCGCCTATGAATATGCCCTCGACTACGCCTGCCAGCGTGAGCAATTCGGCCGCAAGATCGGCGAATTCCAGGCGATCGCATTCAAACTTGCCGACATGAAGACTCGAATCGACGCGTCGCGGCTGCTGGTGTGGCGGGCCGGCTGGATGCACCGCAGCAATAAACCTTTCGCGTCCGCGGAGGGTTCGATGGCCAAGCTGTTCGCCAGCGAGACCGCCGTCTATGTCACCGATGAGGCCATCCAGATCCTCGGCGGCAACGGCTACACCCGCGACTACCCCGTCGAACGCATGCATCGCGACGCCAAGATTTTCACGATCTTCGAAGGGACCAGCGAGATACAGCGGCTCGTGATGGGCAGGGCGCTGACGGGTCTGCCGATCCGGTAGGGGTCCAATCCGGCCGAAAACCTCACGCGAGTGACGTTGAAGTGTCACGCTTGTACAGGAGTAGTGAACACCAGAACGGTTGGTGGTTAACGTGACTAGGGCACTCCAGCGCGATGCGACGACACCCCCGGGCCCCGACGAGTTTCATAACGTGCCGGAGTTGCTGCGCACGCTGAACATGAACAAGGCGTCCGTTGAAAAGCAGGCAGCGGTCCTGCGGGTTTGGCTCAAAGCCCACCCTTCCGGGCACGACTTGAGAATGAGTCTGCTCAGCAACGGCTATGGGC
>JAFAWC010000497.1 GCA_019242135.1 Mycobacteriaceae bacterium
CGCCGATCGTCAGCCGGCCGTCGGCGTAGCCCGGATGGCCGAGCAGTAGCCGCAGAACCTCTCCGCCGGCGTAGCCGCTCGCGCCTGCGACCGCGACCGTGGTCATGCGGCCGATTATGCATGAATATGCAATCTATTGCAAATTAATTCCACGTTGGACTGCGCCGACCGTCTCACCGGCCCGCCGCACCGCCGCGTCGCGCGCGGCGCTGGCCTCGTCTTCGGTCAGCGTGCGGTCCGCGGCCCGGAACCGCAGCGCCAGCGCCAGCGACTTGTGGCCCTCGCCGACCTGCGGACCCGTGTACACGTCGAAGAGCCGGATGTCCTCGAGCAGCTCGCCGGCGCCGGCGCGCAGCGCGTCGATCACCGCCTGCGCCTCGATCTCGTCGGCAACCACCAGGCTGACATCCTGAAACACCGCCGGGAACGGCGACACCCGTGGCGCGGGCAGCGTCTCGGTGATCGGTATCGCGTCGAGGTTCAGTTCGACCGCGCAGGTGCCCTTCGGCAGGCCGCTGCGCTCGACCACCGCGGGGTGCAGTTGTCCCGCGTGTCCGACCGGCACGCCACCCACCAGCACTTCCGCGCACCGGCCGGGGTGCCACGGCAGGTACTGGGCGGCCCGCAGCGACAGCACCACGCCGCTGGCCCGCGCGACGATACGCACCACCTCGAAGGCGTCGGCTGCTTCCACCGGCCGGCCCGGCCCCCACGGCCCGCGCGGTTCGCGCAGGCCCGCCATCACGGCTGCGACGTGCACCGGCTGCTCGGGAAGCGACTCGTCGAGGGTGACGATCTCCTCGTCAGTCGGGCGGCGGTGCACCGGCACCGGGTCGACGGGCCGGGTGCGCGCCCGGGGCTGCACCACCTGCTCGACCGCAAACAGCGCCGCGTCAACCGTGCCACGGGAAACATTGCGCCCCAGCACTTCCAACATGCCCGGCAACAACGTCGTGGCCAGCTCGGGGCGGTCGGCCTCCAGCGGGTTGAGCACTTTCAAGGTGTTTCGCCGCGGGTCGTCGGTCTCAAGGCCCCACTGCTCGAACACCCCGGGCGGCAGAAACGGCGAGGGAATCACCTCGACGAAACCCGAAGACGCCATCGACTTGCCGATTGCGCGGCGGCGTCTCTGTCCGGCGGTGAGCCCGCGGCCCGCCGGCGCCAGCGGCAGCACCGACGGAACGAGCTCGAGGCCCTCGAGGCGCAGCACCTCCTCTACGAGATCGGCGGGCTGGGTCAGGTCGGGCCGCCAGCTCGGCGGCGTCACGGTGAGTTTCCCGTCCTGCTCGGCGACGACGGCGCCGATCTGCTGTAGCCGGCGCTGCGTGGTGCCGACGGGGTAGTCCACGCCGGCGATGCGGTCGGGCAGGTCGGCGGCGATCTCGATCGCGGGCATGGACCAGTCGTCGCGCGGTGGGTCTCCGCGCCAGTCCGTGAGCTTGGGTTCGACCGTTCCGCGCGCGATTTCGGCCAGCAGCGCGCCGGCCCGGTCCAGAGCGGCCACCGAGATCGCGGGGTCGACCGCCCGCTCGTAGCGCCGGGCGGACTCGCTGGGCAGGTGCAGTCGGCGTTGCGTGCGCGACACCGCCGGCGGGTCCCAGACCGCGGCCTCGAGCAGCACCTCGGTGGAGTCGTCACGCATCTCGGTGGTGCCTGCGCCCATCACACCGCCGATCGCCGCCGTCGCGACGTCGTCGACGATCAGCACATCCTGCTCGGTCAGCCGGCGCTCGATGTCGTCGAGCGTGACGACGCTCTCCCCGGGCCGGGCGAACCGCACACGCAAACCTCCGGTGATCCTTTTGAGGTCGTGCGCATGCATGGGATGGCCGAGTTCGAGCATGACGTAGTTCGTGACGTCGACCGCCGGCGAAATCGCGCGGATACCCGACAGGAGCAGCCGCCGCTGCATCCACCACGGCGTCACTGCGGCCGGATCGATCCCGGTGACCGGGCGCAGCGCGAACCGGCGCACTCGCGTCTCAGGGTCGACCGTCAGGGGCCACGCCTCGCCCTCGGCGGGCAGCGGTGCCACCTCGGCCGGGTCGGCGAAGTCCAGGTCGTAGGCGCACGCGAGCTCGCGGGCGAGTCCGCGCACCGACAGGCAATATCCCCGGTCGGGCGTGACCGCCAGGTGGAACACCACATCGTCGAGACCAAGGACCGGCGCGGCCTTCTCGCCGGGGGACGCGGTGCCGTCAGGCAGCACGAGGATGCCTGACTGGTCGATCCCCAGACGAAGTTCGGCCGCAGAGCAGATCATCCCGTCGGACGCGCGGCCGTACGCCGCGCGGCTGGTGATCGTGAACTCGCCAGGCAGCGTACTCCCGGGCAGCGCGACGACGACAAGTTCTCCGGCCGCGAAATTTGTTGCACCGCAGATAATCTCGCGCAACTGCGGTTCGCCGACGTCGACCTTCACGGCTCGGATCGGCTTCTTGAACCCGGTGAGCTCCTCGATGTCGGCCACTCGGCCGATCACCAGCGGTCCGGCGACGGGCCCGACCGGGATGACCTCCTCGACCTCGTGCCCGATTCGGATCAGGGTCTGTTCCAACTCATCCGCGGATACGCCCCATCCGGGTGCGCCGGCGTCGACGACTTCGCGCAGCCAGCTGTAGGGAACCCGCATTAGGCTCCCACTCCGAAGGGCAACGAGAACCGGACGTCACCTTCGACCATGTCGCGCATGTCCGGAATGCCGTTGCGGAACTGCAGCGTGCGCTCAAGTCCCATGCCGAACGCGAACCCCGAGTAGAGCTCCGGGTCGATGCCGCAGGCACGCAATACATTCGGGTGCACCATCCCGCAGCCGCCCCATTCGACCCAGCCTGCACCGCCTCTTTTATTGGCAAACCATACGTCCACCTCGGCGGACGGCTCGGTGAAGGGAAAGAAGTGCGGCCGGAAGCGGGTGCGGCCCTGCGGTCCGAACTCTGCGCGCGCGAACGCATCGAGCGTGCCGCGCAGGTGCGCCATGGTCAGGCCACGATCTACCGCGAGCCCTTCCACCTGATGGAACACCGGTGTGTGCGTGGCATCCAGTTCGTCGGTGCGGAAGGTGCGCCCGAGCGAAACGATGTAGACCGGCAGTTCCCGCTCGAGCAGCGCGCGGATTTGCACCGGCGACGTGTGCGTGCGCAGTACTTGACGCGACCCGTCCGGGGCGATCTGAAACGTGTCCTGCTCGCTGCGCGCGGGATGGTCGGGGGCGAAGTTCAGCGCATCGAAGTTGAACTGCTCGGTTTCTACCTCGGGCCCCTCGGCGAGCTCCCAGCCCATCGCGATGAACGTGTCCGCGACGTGTTCGGCCAGGATCGTGATCGGGTGGCGGGCGCCGATCGGTTGGCGGGTCGACGGCAGCGTCACGTCGATTCGCTCGGCCACCAGCACCGCCGCGTCGCGTTCGGCCCGCAGCGCAGCCAGCCGCTCGTCGTAGGCGCGCTGCGCCTCGCCTCGGGCGACGTTGACGCGCCGCCCCGCGTCGGCCCGGTCGGGCTTCGGCAAGGTTGCAAGGCTTTGCCGGGCCAGCGCGATCGGCGCTCGGTCGCCGAGGTGTTCGGTCTTGGCTCGGGCCAATGCGTCGAGGTCAGCGGCCAGATCGAAGGCATGACGCGCGGCGCTCACCGCCTTGGTCAGCGCCTCTTCGGAGAGTTCTACGGGCTGATCAGCCACTCGGCGATCATAGGTGATGCCACGGGCACGACTTTGCCGTCAAGGGGCGTCGCGCCGGGTCAGGTGGCGGCGACGGCGGGCGTCAGGCGAACTGGTCGAGTCGGGTTCCTGCGGGCGAACCGGGCGGCGAGCCAGTGTGCGCCGAGCGCGCCCGCCGCACCGACGATCGGCGCGAAGACCAGCCACAGCCCGGTGCTGGTCAGGACCAGGTAGCCGAACGACGCACCGACCGCGAGCAGCGCAAGACGGGCCGGCGTCCAGCGCGCGACGGTGCCGAACCTGACCGAAAGCAGAATCCCCAGCACCAGGGCGACGAGGTGCCCCGCGTTGGTGAAGTCGGCGCCGACAATGACCCCGAGCAGGCCCACCGACAGCCACCAGCCGATCCACGCCGGCCGCCAGCGGACCGGGATGGCCGCCGTCAGCGCGCCGAGCACCGCCGCGGCGCCGTAGCTGATCCCGACGTCCGAGTCCTGCGCGACCGAGATCGGCAGCCAGCCGGCTTCGATCGCCACGGCCAGGCCGCCCGCGACGATCAGCGTCGCCCCGACGTGTCCGAGTGCGAAGGTGATGATCACCCCCCTGCTGTGCCACAGCAGCTCGGCGACCGCGAGCAGACAGACCAATCCGGGAAGCCACACCCACATGTGCCCGTCCGCGGTGACGAACGCGCTGCCGATCAGTGTCCCGAGTCGCCCATGCCCGAGGTTGTGCAGATTGGTGCTCATGTGTCTGATCACGTGGTCCTGCACGCGCGGACCGAGCAGCAACAACGTCGTTCCGACGGCCACCAGGCTTATGGCATAGGCGACGGTCACAGGCAGCCGCAGCAGTGTCGGGAACGTCCGGGCGAGCATTTGCCTCCACTATTCCTTCGACGAGCCGTCGTCGGCCGTCTTGGCCGCTGCGAATTCCCTGCGAGTTTCCAGCCGGTACATCGTGATATCCGCGGGTACCCCGCTGAGGCGCTGCGTAAAAGCATGGCGCCGTAGCCGCTTAGGGTACACGCCGAGCTCGTCGAACTGCTCGGGCGTCAGGCGTTCCACCGTCGCACCCGTGACCAGCACGCCACCCTTGCCGGCGTTCTCCATGACCCGGGCGGCGATGTTCACATCGACACCGAGCCAGTCGGAGCCGATCTTCTGCGGGCGCCCGGTGTGGATGCCGACCCGCATGATCGGCCGGTATCCATCCACCTCGACATTTTGGAGTGCGTCCCGCGCGGTGAGGATAGCCGCGAGGGCGGTGACCGGGTCGGGGAAGCAGGCCATGATCCCGTCACCCATCCGCTTGACCACCTGACCGCCGACCTCGAGCAGCGGCGGTTCGACCACCTGGGCGACCCTGCGCAGCAGCTTGAGCGTCGCATCGTCACCGGCTTTCATCGCCCACGGCGAGAAATCGACCAGGTCGGTGAACACGAGCGTCACTTCGGCCTGGGCGGGCCGGCGCCCGACGCGTTCCCGTACCGCCTCCCACACCTGCAGGGCGCCGAGGCTGATCTCACGAGAGGCGGCGTCGCGGTCGCCCAGCAACCGGTCCGCTGCCCGCGCCGCCGCAGCCGGACCGCCTAACCCGCTGGCCGATAGCCGGTCCCCGAAATGCGGGTCGCCGGGCAGCGCCATCCGGGCACGGCGAATCGCCGCGATCACCCCGGGGTTGCGGTTCGTATTGTTGAGCCAGCCCGTCGCGGCACGCTTTTGTGGCGGCTGGTCGTCATCGGCTGACTCGTCAACTTCCCCGAGGCCGCCGGGTCGCTCGCCGGACGGCTCGTCTTTCACGATCGCCAGGGTAGAGGCCGGTTCTGATGGGGGGCAATGTCACCTCGGCCTCAGCGACCCGCGCGACTCGACGAATCACCTGGTCACGCAACTGCAGCGGCACGATCGCCGAGAGATAACAGCTTCTGATGACACGCCTCACAGTCATAGACAACGTACGTTGTCAACACTATTCTCGGGACACCGGGACCAGGAGGAAGCGTGAGCGCGCCATCCACGACGACCACCCCGGAGCCGCATCGGCCTCTGGGGCCCGAATCGCTGACGTGGAAGTACTTCGGTGACCTGCGGACCGGCATGATGGGCGTCTGGATCGGGGCCCTGCAGAACATGTACCCGGAGTTGGGCGCCGCCGTCGCGGAGCACTCGATCGTGCTGCGCGAGCCGCTGCAGCGGGTCGCGCGTTCGGTCTACCCGATCATGGGCGTGGTCTACGACGGCGACCGCGCGTCGCACACCGGTGAGCAGATCCGGGGCTACCACAAGACGATAAAAGGGACCGACGGCGCCGGGCGCCGCTATCACGCGCTGCACCCCGAGACCTTTTACTGGGCGCACGCGACGTTCTTCATGCTGGTGCTCAAGACCGCCGAGTACTTCTGCGGCGGGTTGACCGAGTCCGAGAAGCGCCAGCTGTTCGACGAGCACGTGCAGTGGTACCGGATGTACGGCATGAGCATGCGGCCCGTCCCGAAAACCTGGGAGGAGTTCCAGGGGTACTGGGACCGGGTGTGCCGCGATGAGCTGGAAATCAACCAGGCGACCCTGGACATCTTCCAGATCCGCATCCCCAAACCGAAGTTCGTGCTGATGCCCACGCCGGTCTGGGACCAGATGTTCAAGCCCCTGGTTGCCGGGCAGCGTTGGATCGCCGCCGGTTTGTTCGATCCGGCGGTCCGGGAGAAGGCGGGAATGCGTTGGAGCCCGGGCGACGAGGTGCTGCTGCGGCTCTTCGGTAAGGCGGTCGAGGTGGCATTTTTGGTGGTGCCAGACGAGATCCGTCTGCATCCCCGTGCGCTGACCGCCTACAAACGCGCCGCGGGCAAGCTGCCCGCCGACGGCCCACTCGTGGAGGCACCCGCGTTCATGGCACCGCCCCCCGACCGCCGTGGGCTGCCGATGCACTACGTCCCACGCCGCAAGACGTTGATCGAACGCGCCGGCGCTCTAGTGCACACCACGTTCTCGCTCGCGGGTCTGCGCCCGGCCGGGGGTCGCGGGCGCGCCGCTTAGTCATCGGCGGATTTACGCTGCGCGCGGGCACACAGGTACAGGCAGATGGCCGCCGCGGCCGCAACGTTGAGGCTTTCTGCGCCGCCCGGCATGGGGATCCGGACACGACGGTCGGCGAGCGCCGCGACCTCGGCCGAAAGCCCGTGTGCCTCGCCCCCGAACATCCACGCGGTCGGCGCCGAAAGCTGTGGCTCGACGTCGTCGAGGGTCACCTCGCCGTCCACCGCTGCGGCCAGCGACTGCAGTCCGCAAGCAGATGCCGCCGCGACCGCTTGCGCAGCGGACGGTGTCA
The DNA here is from genome assembly GCA_019242135.1 of Mycobacteriaceae bacterium. Taxonomy (GTDB): domain Bacteria; phylum Actinomycetota; class Actinomycetes; order Mycobacteriales; family Mycobacteriaceae; genus Mycobacterium. The sequence goes on from JAFAWC010000497.1 coordinate 6,982, forward strand.
CCGCCACCGGGATCGCGAACACGCTGCCCGCCGAGGCGCGCAAGCACTTGCCGTTGTACGGGTCGACGCTCTGACCGGACAGGACCACGGCCGCCGCGCCCATCGCATGAGATAACCGGATCAGCGTGCCGGCATTTCCCGGCTCGCCGATCGCGACACCGACGACTAACAATCGGGGCCGCGCGGCGAGGATGTCCTCGAGCGCCACCGAGACGGGCTCGCACACCGCCACCAGGCCGACCGGTGTCACTGTCTCCGACAGGGCCTTGGCCGCGCGCTCGGTCACGATGTGAACGGGTACCGCGACACCGGCGAGCAGCTGCTCGAAGCGCG
>JAFAWC010000501.1 GCA_019242135.1 Mycobacteriaceae bacterium
AGAAGGCGTACCGAAGGCCGGTCGCCGAGGCCGACGTCCAGCGGTTCCTGCGGCTGTTCGACGACCAGTTCCGGCAAGGGTCCGGCTTCACCCGGTCGCTGCTCACGGCCTACACGGCCGTCCTGGCGTCGCCGGGCTTCGTGTTCGTCGAAGGGGACCCGGGCCGGCTCGACGGGTACGCCCTGGCCACGCGGCTGGCCCTGTTCCTGTGGAACTCGACCCCCGACGAAGCGCTGCGGGCCCTGGCCGAGCGCGGCGAGCTGGGCCAGCCGGACGTGCTGCGCGCCCAGGCCGACCGCCTGCTCGACGACCCCCGGGCGCGCCGCTTCGTCGAGGCGTTCACCGACTACTGGCTCGACCTCCGGAAGATTGACGACACCGCGCCATCCACCACGCTCTACAACGATTACGAGCTCGACGACCCGCTGAAACTCGCCGCCGTGGAAGAGACGCGGTTGTTCTTCGCCGAGCTCCTGCGCGGCGATCTGCCGTCGCGGAGCGTCATCGATTCCGACTTCACCTTCCTGAAAGAGCGCCTGGCCGAGCACTACGGCATCGGCGGCGTCTCCGGCGTCGCCTTCCGCAAGGTGAAGCTTCCGGCCGACAGCCTCCGTGGCGGTGTCATGACGCAGGCGAGCGTCCTGAAGGTCACGGCCAACGGCACCACCACGTCGCCGGTGATCCGCGGCCACTGGATCACCGAGCGCATCCTGGGGCTGGAGACGCCGCCCCCGCCGCCGACTGTCGAGGCCGTCGAGCCGGACATCCGAGGCGCGGTCACGATCCGCCAGCAGTTGGAGAAGCATCGCACGAATGCCAGCTGCGCCTCCTGCCACAGCAAGATGGACCCACCAGGTTTCGCGCTGGAGAGCTTCGACGTGATGGGCGGCCACCGCGAGCGCTACCGCGCGGTGTCGGAGAAGGTGCCCCCGGTCAAGGGGTTCGGCATGAACGGGCAGGCGTTCGCGTTCCACCACGCCCTGCCGGTCGATTCGGCCGGCGCGCTGCCTGACGGCCGGCCCTTCCAGGACGTGCGCGAATTGAAGTGGCTGCTGGTCCAGGACGAGCGACCGATCGCAAGGAACCTGGCCCGGCAGCTGACGGTCTTCGCCACCGGCGCGCCTGTGCGGTTCTCCGATCGTGAGGCGATCGAGGCCATCCTCGACGCGACGAAGGACGGCCATTACGGAGTGCGCAGCATCGTCCACGCGATCATCCAGAGCGACCTTTTCCGCAACAAGTAGGAGGGATCGGCGATGAGCCCGCAATCCGGGTCCGTTTCTACGGCGCCGTTCGCGTCGAGGCGGAGGCCGATCTCTCGGAGGCGCTTCCTCCGTAGATCGGCCGTGGCGATGGCCCTGCCGTTCCTTGAATCGATGAGGACCCCGTTCGCGCGATCGGCCGACGGCCCCGGTCCGTCGGTGCCGCGGCGGATGTTCTGCATCTGCAACAACCTCGGCGTGCTGCCGAAGCCGTTCTTCCCCGAGGGCACCGGCCGCGACTACACACTTTCGCCGTACCTGAAGCACCTCGAAGAGCATCGCGCGGACTTCACCGTGCTCAGCGGCGTGTCGCACCCGTTCGTCGACGGCGGCCATCCCTCGGACATCTGCTTCCTGACCGCGGCCCCGCACCCGGCCAGCAGCTCGTTCCGCAACTCGATCTCGCTCGACCAGCTCGTGGCCGAACGAATTGGGACGCTGACACGGTTCCCGTCGCTCACCCTGGCCGTCAACGGCGGCCGCAGCCTGTCGTGGACGCGCACCGGCGTCGCGATCCCGCCGGAGGGCCGGGCGTCCGCGGTGTTCAATCAGCTCTTCCTGCAAGGGACGCCGGCCGAGGTTGAGCGGCAGGTCCGCGAGATCGACGTGGGGCGGAGCATCCTGGACGTGGTGACCGAGCAGGCCAGGGCGCTTCAGAAGGACGTCGGCGCCCGCGACCGGGCCCGGCTCGACCAGTATTATTCGAGCGTCCGCGACCTGGAGCACCGGCTCCAGGAGTCTCGCGGATGGGCCAGGAAGCCGAAGCCGACGGTCAAAGCTCGCCCGCCGGTGGACCCGGCCAGCCCGGCGCAATACATGGCGAAGGTGCAGGCAATGTACGACCTGGCGCGCCTGGCATTCGAGACCGACTCGACCCGCGCGATCACGCTGATGCTCAACAGCGTCGGCACGCCCGTCGTGCAGATCGACGGCGCGACGATCACCGACAGCTATCACAACCTGTCGCACCACGGCATGGCCGAGGACAAGCTGGCGCAGCTCAAGACCATCGACGAGTGGCAGATGAAGCTGCTCGCCGGGCTGCTCCGAAGCTTGAAGTCCGCCCGGGAAGACGACGCGATGCTGCTGGACCGCACGATGGTCCTGTACGGCTCGAACCTCGGCGACGCGAACGCGCACTCGACGACGAATCTACCCATGCTCCTCGCCGGAGGCGGCTTCCGGCACGGCCAGCACCTGGCCTTCGACCGCGGCCGCAACTATCCGCTGCCGAACCTGTTCGTGTCGATGCTCCAAAGGATGGGGATCGAGGAGGCTGGCTTCGGTCCTTCGACGGGCACGATGACCGGCCTGGAGACGGCCTGAGCCATGACATACGCTCGCACTATCGTCCTGGCTTTCCTCTGTTGCGTCGGGGCCTCCGTCGACGGCCCGACGACCATCACCTTCGACGCGGTCGAGACCGGCAAGCCGATGCCGAGCTACAGCGACCAGGGCGTCGAGTTCGCACTGTCGCACCCGCCGACGAAGAGCCGCGCCGCCGGGCGGGTGATGTTCTTCCCGCACCTGAAGACACCGCGCAAGGGCATCCTCAGCGCGATGGCGAACGAGTCGATCCCCGTCGAAATCCGTTTCCCGAAGCCGGTGGCGGGCGTCACCCTCGTGCTCTGGGGCTCGATCGGCAGCGAGGCGGTCGTCGAAGCGTTCGACCCCGACGGAAACGCCGTGGACCGGGCGTCCCGGGAGAAGGTGCCGGAGCGGGCTGGGCCGGAGCAGCCGATCCCCAGCTTCGAGCTGGAGGTGAAGGCGCCGGTGATCGCCTCCGTCCGCTTCTCGGGCTCGCCCCCGGGCGGCTACCTCGTGTGCGACGAGGTCCGCGCCACGCCTGCGGGCGACCCGGCCACGCCTCGGCCGCTGCGAGAGGCCGTGCACGGCCGATTCCTCATCGGCACGGCGGTCTCGTCGCGACGCCTCGACAACCCGGCACTGGCGGCGCACGTCGCCGAGCAGTTCGACTGCCTGACCGCCGAGAACGAGTTCAAGCCGATGTCCCTCCACCCGCGGCCGGGCGAGTTCCGCTTCACCACGGCGGACAAGATCGTCGACTTCGCCCGCGAGCACCGGATGAAGACCGTCGGGCACACCCTCTGCTGGCACAGCCAGTCGCCCGCCTTCCTGTTCCGGGGCGCGGACGGCAAGCCGCTGACGCGCGATGAGGCCCTGAAGAACCTCAAGGACCACATCGACGGCGTCATGGACCACTTCAAGGGGAAGGTGGCCGGCTGGGACGTGGTCAACGAGGCGATCAGCGACGCAAAGGGCGAGTACCTGCGCAACTCCCCGGCGCGTCGAGCGATCGGCGACGACTACATCGCAAAGGCGTTCGAGTTCGCCCGCGCGGCCGACCCCGGCGCCGAGCTGTATTACAATGACTACGGCAACGAGCACCCCGAAAAGCTCGAGAAGACGATCCGCCTGATCCGCGAGCTCAAGGCCCGCGGCGTGCGCCTCGACGGGATCGGGATCCAGTGCCACCTGCGGCTCGACGACCCCGACGCGCCCGATCGGCTGGACCGCGCGATCGCGGCCTACGCGGCCGAGGGCGTAAAGGTCATGATTACAGAGCTTGATGTGGATGTCCTGCCGCGACGCGCCCGCGGCGCCGATGTCGCCGCCCGCGAACAGGGCGGGGCCAACCCGTACCGAGACGGCCTGCCGCCCGAGGTGGCCGAGGCCCAGGCCCGCCTCTACGGCCGGCTCTTCCGGGTCTTCCTCAAGCACCCCGGCACGGTGACGCGCGTCACCTTCTGGGGCCCGCACGACGGCGCATCGTGGCTGAATTTCTGGCCGGTGGCGGGCCGCACCAATCATCCGCTGCTCTGGGACCGGGCCCTCAAGCCCAAGCCCGCTCTCGATGCCGTCCTGGATGCCCTGGCCACGCCCTGAGCGGGCCGGGCCGACCGTACATTGCCCGATAGACGATCGAGACGGCATTCCCCCATCATCGAGGTTCCGGAGACAGGCGGGGAGGGAGCGATCCAGCGTAGCCTCGGCTCGCGCGCGTCGGTCCGAGATACCGATGTAGCCGCGAAACCTGCTCGACTGGATGGGTAGACGATGCTGTCCGAACAGGCCGCGGGACCTGCACCCGTACACCAGACTTCCGAAGCCCCGATCTCTCGAGAATCTTGGTAGAAGTAGAAGAGAGCGCCAGCGCAATGGCAGCGGGACTCGTGTCGCTGCTTGTCGTCACGACCAAGGGAGTTGGGTCAAGCCTTTTCCAGGCCCGAAGCGCATATCGTTCGATGGGAAGTCCTTGGACACTGAGAACTGCCTGCCTGTTGTCAGGGTTTAGGGGTTCACCGGCATGCTTCTTCTCTCGTAGAGCTAAATAATTATCCCATCGTCGATTCTGGCAGACGCGCCAGGTTCAGGTCCTAGTGGGTCTGCCAGGTCGGTGGTCCTGGTTGACGGACCAACTTGAGGGGATGGTGAGTCCGCCACAAATCGAGAGCCTCGCTCGATCAATCCCCCTAGTCGGCATCCTTCTCGTGGCGCGAAAGCCCCTGAACCGGACGCCCCAGACCGCTCATTGCTTCGCGATAGCGCCACTTCCGGCCTTCCT
>JAFAWC010000503.1 GCA_019242135.1 Mycobacteriaceae bacterium
CGAGGACATCGTCCACGTCGAGTGCCCCCTCATGGCTGATCGCGTACTCGAACTCGGCTCTGGTTACGTCGATTCCGTCGGCCACCGGGTCCATGTGCCGCCCGCAGGTCGCCGACGAGATGACGTGGGGCGCCTCGGCGCCGAAACGAGCGACCAGTGAGGGCGGCACTCCGGTGATCGCGACGGTGCCCGGGGCACCGATGAGCGGGAGGTCTCGGGTGCGGCACGGGCCGGCGGTGAGACCGCGCGATTCGATGGTGCGGTCCAGGACATCCTCGGCCATATATCTATATTCGGTGAGCTTTCCGCCGACGATGCTGATCACTCCCGAGTCTGACTCGATGACGGCGTGGTCCCGGGAGATGTCGGCGGTGCGGCCTTCGCCGGCGTCCACCAATGGTCGCAGGCCGGCGTACGCACCGATGACGTCGTGCCGGCTCAGACCCACATCGAGGGCGGTGTTGACGGTGTCGAGCAAGAATGCGATTTCCTCGGAGGTGGGTTGCGGCACATCGGGAATCGGGCCGGGGGCGTCTTTGTCGGTCAAGCCGAGGTACACCCTGCCGAGCTGTTCGGGCATCGCGAACACGAAGCGGTTGAGCTCGCCGGGAATCGGAATCGTCAGGGCTGCCGCGGGATTCCCGAATGCCGCGGCGTCGAACACCAGATGCGTTCCGCGACTGGGCCGCACCTTGATCGACGCGTCGATGTCGCCGGCCCACACCCCGGTGGCGTTGATGACCGCGCGCGCGGTGACGTCGAAGGATTCGCCGGTGCGCTGATCGGTCAGCCGGACCGAGTCTTGCGCGGCGTCAGACGCCGCAACATGCGTCAGGATCCGGGCCCCGTGGCCGGCTGCGGTGCGCGCGACGGCAACCACCAGCCGGGCGTCATCGACGAGCTGGCCATCGTAGGCCAGCAGGGCGCCGTCAAGACCCTCCCGGCGGATTGCCGGAACGAGCTCGGCGGCGTTTGCGGCACTGATTCTGCGTGATCTGGGCAGCGTCGACGGCGGCGTGCCGGCCAGTCGCCGCAGACCGTCACCGGCGAGGAATCCCGCGCGCACGAGTGCGCGATTCGCCCGCGACGTCGACGGCAGCAGCGGGACCAGTTGCGGCATCGCATGAACAAGGTGAGGTGCGTTGCGGGTCATCAGGATCCCGCGCTCGACGGCGCTGCGCCGCGCGATGCCGACGTTGCCGGTCGCAAGATACCGAAGGCCGCCGTGCACCAGCTTCGAGCTCCACCGGCTGGTACCAAACGCCAGATCATGCTTCTCCACGAGTACGACGCGCAGACCGCGGGCAGCGGCGTCCAACGCGATGCCGGTTCCGGTGATGCCGCCGCCGATCACGACGATGTCGACGACGGCGCCGTCGGCGAGTTGGCTCAGTTCGGCTGACCGGCGAGCGGCATTGAGGGCGGTCGGGTTCTTTGTCACGACAGGTATCCGTTCAGGGCGTGGGCCAACTCGCGCGCCAGCGCGTCGCCATCAATGATCGGGCGCACGATCTGCGCGGACTGGATCGTGGACTGCGTGATCAGCAGCACCATCGCCGCCAGCTGGCGCGGATCGCCCTTTCGCACGCTGCCGTCGCGTTGTGCGGCCTCGATCTCAGCGGCGGCGGCATCGATCAGGACCTGCTGACTGGTGCCCAACCGCTCGGTGATGTACACCATGGCCAACTGCGGCGCCGAGCGAAGCACCGACATGATCAGCTCGTCACGCCGCAGTCGATCGGCGACCGCGACGATCCGATCGACAAGTGCGGCCCTGCCGGTTCCGTTAAACGGCACTTCGCGCCAGACCCCGACGACACGAGAAGTCAGAAGCACCGCCAAGATCTCGCGAGTGTCGGTCCAGCGCCGGTAGACCGTCGGCCGGCTCACGCCGGCCCGGCGAGCGATCTCGGCCAGCGTGACCCGGTCGACGCCGTATGCAGTGACGCAGCTTGCCGCGGCATCGAGGATGCGATCCCCGATGTCCGGATTACTAGTTGACAGCATATGTAATACTGTAACGCATGACTGCGCTCTTGCCCCCGATGAAATGGAACGGGTGGGGGGACGCGGCCGCCGCCAAGCCCCTCTCCGAGGGGATCCGTTCGCTGCTCAAACAGGCGCTCGGAGTGGACTCTGGGCAGGGGACCGGGCCGGAGATCGACGAGGTGCGGGTGCGGCCGTCGGTCCTGGGCCCGGCCGATCGGGACGCGCTGGCCGCGATCGTCGGGGCGGAGTTCGTCCTCGATGACGACCGGGCCCGGCTGCTGCACGCCGGCGGCAAGTCGACGCTGGACCTGCTGCGGCGCAAGGAGTCCGCACAGGACGCTCCCGATGCGATCGTCGTGCCCGGCAACGAGGACGAGATCGGGGCCGTGCTGCGGCATTGCTCCGCACGCGCCATCGCCGTCGTCCCGTTCGGTGGCGGCACCAGTGTGGTCGGCGGGCTCGATCCGGTGCGCGACGGATTCGATGCGGTGGTGTCGCTGGATTTGCGCCGACTCGATGAATTGCACTCGCTGGACCCGGAATCCGGCGAGGCGGTGCTCGGCGCCGGTGTCACGGGCCCCGACGCGGAGCGGCTGCTCGGGGAGCGGGGATTCGCACTGGGACATTTCCCGCAAAGCTTCGAATTCGCGACGATCGGTGGCTTCGCCGCCACCCGGTCCTCGGGCCAGGACTCGGCGGGCTACGGCCGGTTCAACGACATGATCGTGGGCGTCCGCGCGGTCACACCGGCGGGGGTACTGGATTTGGGTCGTGCCCCCGAATCGGCGGCCGGGCCCGATCTGCGGCACCTGCTGATCGGGTCGGAGGGGGTGTTCGGCGTAATCACCGAGGTGCGGCTGCGGGTGCACCCGGTGCCCGAGGTCACCCGGTACGAGGCGTGGTCGTTTCCCGACTTCCCGGCGGGCGCCGCGGCACTGCGGGCGGTCACGCAGATCGGCACGGGGCCGACCGTCGTCCGGCTCTCGGACGAGGCCGAGACCGGCGTCAACCTGGCCACCACGGAAAGCATCGGCGAGACGAGCATCACCGGCGGCTGCTTGGCGATCACCGTGTTCGAGGGCACGGCCGCACACGTAGAGAGCCGACATGCCGAGACGCACGCGGTGCTCGAGACCTACGGCGGAGTATCACTGGGCTCGGGTCCGGCCCGTGCGTGGGAACAGGGCCGGTTCTCCGCGCCCTACCTGCGTGATTCGCTGCTGGCGGCGGGCGCGCTGTGCGAGACGCTCGAAACGGCGACCACCTGGCGCGACGTCTCGGCGGTGAAATCGGCTGTCACGCAGGCGCTTATTGGAGCGCTGGCCGAATCTGGCACGCCCGCTCTTGTGCTGTGCCATATTTCGCACGTGTATCCCACCGGCGCGTCGTTGTACTTCACGGTGGTGGCGGCACAGCGCGGCAATCCGATCGAACAGTGGCGGGCCGCGAAGTCGGCAGCCACCGATGCCATGGTGAAGGCCGGGGCCACCATCACCCATCACCACGCCGTGGGTACCGATCACCGGCCGTGGATGACTCACGAGGTCGGCGGCCTCGGCGTGGAGGTGCTCAAGGCCGTCAAGGCGAGACTCGATCCTGCCGGGATCCTCAACCCCGGCAAGCTGATTCCGTGACCGATCTTGGCCGGCGCGAGATCGGCCGGGTGACGATGCTGACCAATCCCGCCTCTGGGCACGGCAACGCGCCGCACGCCGCCGAGCGCGCCGTCGCGCAGTTTCAGCGGCGGGGTGTCGATGTCGTCGAGATCGTCGGAAGCGACGCCGACCACGCCCGTCGGCTCCTCGACGAAGCGGTGGCGACGGGAACCGATGCGCTGGTGATCGCCGGCGGCGACGGCATCATCTCGCTGGCGCTGCAGGCGCTGGCGCGCAGCGACATTCCGCTCGGCATCATCCCGGCCGGCACCGGCAATGACCATGCTCGCGAATACGGTCTGCCCTGTCGCGATCCCTCGAGAGCCGCGGATGTCGTCGCCGACGGCTGGGTGGAGACCGTCGACCTGGGGCACATCCGCGGCGGCGACGGCACTGAGAAGTGGTTCGGCACCGTGATGGCGGCCGGGTTCGACTCGCTGGTCAGCGACCGCGCGAACCGGATGCGCTGGCCGCACGGGCGGATGCGCTACAACGTGGCGATGCTGGCCGAACTGTCGGCGCTGCGGCTGCTGCCGTTTCGGCTGGTGCTCGACGGCTCTTCGGAGATCGTCGCCGACCTGACGATGGCGGCCGTCGGCAATGCGCGAAGCTACGGGGGCGGGATGCTGATCTGCCCCGGCGCCGACCATGCCGACGGCCAACTCGACATCACCATGGTGCATTCGGATTCGCGCACCAGGCTGGTGCGGTTGTTTCCCAGGGTCTTCAAGGGCACGCACGTCCAGCTGGATTCCGTGACGACTGCGCGCGCAAAGTCGGTGACAGTGTCATGCCCGGGTATCAACGCGTACGCCGACGGGGAACTCGCATGTGCGCTGCCGGTGGAGGTCTCGGCGGTCGGTGGGGCGTTGAAGGTGCTGCGGCCGGGGGGGTCAAGCGTGCGGTGAGTGTTTTAAGTGTGCTCGACGCGGTGAGCAGGTTGCTCCTTAGCCGACTCCGCGGCTCAACCAGCTCACCTCGGCACCCGCGCCGCCGTCGCGGTAGGCCTCCAACGCGTCGTCCCAGGCGGTACCCAGCACGGAATCCAGCTCGGCCAGCAAGGTGTCGGCGCCGGCTGCCATCAGCGCGCGCAGCCGCATCTCGCCGACGATGATGTCACCGTTGGCGCTCATCGCGCCGCTCCACAACCCGAGTTGGGGGGTATGGCAGAAGCGTTGCCCGTCCACGCCTGGGCTGGGATCTTCGGTCACCTCGAAGCGCAGCACCGGCCACGATCGCAGCGCGTGCGCCAACCTGGCGCCGGTGCCCACCGGACCGACCCAGTTCGTCACCGCCCGGAGTTGTCCCGGCAGCACGGGCTGGGGAGTCCATTTCAGATTCGCCCTGGATTCGAGGGTCGACGACAACGCCCACTCGACATGTGGGCACACCGCCGCGGGTGAGGCGTGAACGTAGACCACACCCGTCGTCGCGTCGGCGAACTGGTTCGACGCACGCATCTTCAGCTCCTTCGGCTCCACCAGGGACGTCTTCCCCAACGACCTGCGGAAACCGATGAGCGTGAGTCGTGCGTGTCTATTGTGCCCTGTGTGACGCCTGTTGCGCTAGTGCCGCGCGAATTCGGCCAGCACCGTGTCCGACAACTGCGGCCACCGCTTCCTCGCCCAGTCGTCGAAGCTGCGGTCGGTCAGCACGACCAGTGCCAGGTCGGCCGCCGGATCGACCCACAGCAGCGTGCCGGTCTGGCCGAAGTGACCGTAGGTGGCCGCCGAATTCTTCGAGCCGGTCCAATGCGGCGATTTCCCGGCCCTGATCTCCAAGCCCAGCCCCCAATCGTTGGGCCGTTGCACACCGAACCCCGGCAGCACGCCGTCGAGACCGGGGAACTGCACGGTCGTCGCGTCGGCATGCGTCTGTGCGGCCACCGTCATCGGCCGCAGCAGGTCGCGGGCGAATCTGACGAGGTCGGCCAACGTGGACGTGGCACCGAATCCGGACACCTCGGCACCCCCGTCGAGCCGAGTGCGCGCCATCGACAGCGGTTCGAAAACGGCGTCGTGAAGATAGCGGCCGAACTCGATGCCCGACTTGTCCTGCACCGCTTCGGCCAGCACTTGGAAGCCGTAGTTCGAATACACCCGGCGGCTGCCCGGCTCGTTGACGCGCTCAGCGGAGCGCATGGAAAGCCCCGACGCATGCGCCAGGAGATGGCGCACCGTCGACCCGGGCGGTCCGGCCGCGGTGTCGAGGTCCAGCACGCCCTCCTCGACCGCGATGTGTGCGGCCCGAGCGACCAACGGCTTGGTTACCGATGCGAGCGCGAACTCGCGGGTCTGATCCCCGAACTGGGCCAGCACCCCCGACGCATCGACGACGGCCGCGGCGGCATTGGGCACTGGCCAGTCGGCGATAGCGTCGAGTGCGCTCACTTGATCGCGACGTAGTAGTAGTTGATCGGGTCAGTGTCGATCTCCTCCACCCGGACGTCCGTAAAGCCGGCGTCGGCGAGCATCGACAGCGCCAGTTGACGGCCCCACACCGTGCCCAGCCCCGCGCCGCCGAAGGCCAGCGACACGCTCATGCAGTGCATGGTCGACACCGTATAGAGATAGGTGGCCAGCGGGACGCCGACGTTGTCCTCGAGCCGGCTGGACGCCTTGATGTCCACCATCAGGAACACACCGCCTGGCCGCAGCGCCAAATAGATGTTGCGCAACACCCGATCGGGATGAGCTTGGTCGTGAATCGCGTCGAACGCGGTGACGACGTCGTAGGCCTCGGTGACGTCCATGTCGGCGATGTCGTGCGGCTCGAAGGTCGCGTTGGTCAGACCGCGTCGTTGCGCCTCGGCAGCGCCGGCGCGAAGGCCTTCCTCGGAGAAGTCGATGCCGGTGAATCGACTGGCCGGGAAGGCCTGGGCCATGACGTTGACGGCATGCCCGCTGCCGCAACCGAAGTCGGCGACATCGGCGCCTGCGCGCAGGCGGTCCGGCAGACCCTCGGCCATCGGCATGATCGCGTCGACCAACGCGGCGTCGAACACTTCACCGCTCTGCTCGGCCATCACCGCGTGAAACCGCGGATACTCGCTGTAGGCCAGACCTCCGCCTTCGCGGAAACAACCGATGACTTTCTGCTCCACCTCGCCGAGCATCGCAATGAATTGGGCGACCCGCGCGAGGTTGTCCGGGCCCGCCGTACGTGTCAGCAGTGCCGCCCGCTCGGGTGGCAGTCGGTACGTCCGCGCTTCGGGGTCGTATTCGACAACTCGACCGGCCGTCATGCCGCCCAACCACTCCCGCACATAGCGTTCGTTCAGCCCGAGGGCGTCGGCAATCTGAGCGCTCGTCGACGGTGGCAGCTGAGCCATACCGTCGAACAGCCCGGTTTGGTGCCCCAGCGAAAGCAGGATCGCCAGGCTCGCGCTGTCGATCGTGCCGATCACCCGGGCGGCGAATTCGTCAGTGGTTTCGGCGGTGGCCGGGTTTTCGCCGACGGTGGTCATGGCGTAAACCTACGCTGAAAGTATCTGCTCTTCGCGCAAGCGGCTCATCGCCGCTTTAGTAGGTTGACTCCCATGAGCCAAACAGTGCGGGGCGTGATCTCTCGACAGAAGGGCGCTCCCGTCGAGGTCGTCGACGTAGTGGTACCCGACCCCGGGCCGGGGGAAGTGGTCGTGGACGTCGCCGCGTGCGGGGTGTGCCACACCGACCTGACGTACCGCGAGGGCGGTATCAACGACGACTACCCGTTCCTGCTCGGCCATGAGGCGGCCGGCACGGTCGAGTCCGTCGGCGACGGTGTC
>JAFAWC010000566.1 GCA_019242135.1 Mycobacteriaceae bacterium
TGCCAAGTCTCGGCGAACACTCGGGCGGCTATTCGACATCCGCAACATCGTCGGCGCACTTCTGGCGATCTACGGTGCGCTGCTGACCCTGGCAGGATTCGTCCCTGCGTTGCTCACCGCGCACGACACTCCGGCGGCGAAGACCGACGAAGTTGACCTGTATGTCGGCACGGCCGCCAATTGGTGGGTCGGTCTGGTGCTGCTGGTGATCGCGGCGGGTTTCTTCGGGTGGGCCGCACTGCGCCCGCAGCGCATCGACGACGTCGCCCCGCTAAAGGGGGAAAGCTGACGTTACTTGCAGGCCGCGGTGACACGCAGCACGGCCACGCTATGCGGGGCCAGCGCACCGCTCGCGATCGCGCCCTCGGTGGTGCTGTCGGTGTGCGCCCACAGGTCGCGGACCGTGTAGCACGGCGCCTTCGGCGTTCCGATGTCCTCGGCGGTCGTGGTGATGCTGGCCCCAGAGTCTCCGAGCGCCATGAACGCGACCGCGACCGCGCCGTCGGCGAGTGGTTTGACCAGCACCCGGGGATCATTTCGCAGCGTTGCCGCAGAAGCTACTTTCGGATCCTGGTCGATCGCGAGCACCTCGCGGTTGGTCAGGATGTCACGTGTCTGCGGACTCATCGAGCGGATATCGGTGCCGACGATCAGCGGCGCGGACAGCATCGCCCACAGTGAGAGGTGCGTTCGCTGTTCGGTGTCGGTGAGGTTGGGCTGCTGCAGAAGAAGGTGCAGCAGCTGGTCGTCGGACATCGAGTTGCCGAGCTCCAACCCGTTGCGAATCCCCGAGAAATGCCGGGTCGCGAAGTCGCTCCAGCCGAGGCCCACGACGGCCATGTCGGCGTCCGACCAGAACCCCGGCCGGCTGTGGACGAGAGCCGATGTCGCGGCGGCGAACTGGTCGGCTACGCCGAGGTAGGTCCGCAACGCGAACGGATCAAGGGGGCCGAGGGAAGGAAGCTGGTCCTTCCACACGGGGACGAGATCGGTGCTGACCCGGGCCATGTCGGCGATCCCCGACCAGTCGTAGCGCACGCCCGCGGTGTAGTCGCTGGAGCTGTTCGGATTGATGCTGTAAAGAATCCGGCGACCGGTGGCGCGCAGCGCATCTCGCATCCGCGAGAAGATGCGCACCTGGGTGTCGTGATTCGCGTCGCTGCGGCACCAGTCGTATTTGAGATAGTCCACACCCCACTCGGCGAACGTCTGCGCGTCGCTGGTTTCGTGGCCGGCGCTGGCGAGTGCCGGTTGGGCGCTGCACCCTTCGTTGTACGGGCTGGCGTAGATGCCCAGCAGCATCCCGCGGTCGTGGGCGTAGCGGGCGACGGCGGCGATGCCGTCGGGGAAACGGGCCGCATCGGGGTGCAGGTGTCCGTCCGATCCGCGTGCAGTCGCGGCCCAGCCGGCATCGAGGTTGACGTAGCGGTATCCGGCGTCGCGCATCCCCGAGGACACCATCGCGTCGATGGTGTCCTTGACGTTTTGTTCGGTGAGGTCGATGCCGGAGTCCCATGAATTCCAACCCATCGGCGGTGTCGGCGGCAGCGGCTCGACGTGCGGGGGAGACGAGCATCCGCTTTGCGTACCAACGACGACGGCGAGCACCGCCAGCGCCGCCGCAAACCTCAGTCGCACCTGACTACGCGAGGCCCTGAACCTCCGACGACTCCGCGACGGCGAGGTTCTGGGCCAACCAGCGCGGGGCCAGGACTGAGAGCGCGGTGCCCGTTGCAGTGGCCGCCGCGACACCGGACCAGGCTAGCGGCCCCAATGGTGTGCAGCCGAAGAAGTGGCTGATCCCCGGCGTCTGGACGATGCCCACGAGGACGGCCGCGCTGCCCACCGCGGTGGCCACGACGAGCGGGCTGTGGCGCCGGGTGAGCAGCGTCTGCGCCAGCTGCGTGCTCACCAATGCGGTCAACGCCATCGTGGCCGAGCGCCGCGCGGTACCCGGCGTGAAACGTCCGATGGCCCAGGCCGCCGTGGCACCCGCGGCTGTGGCAGCGCCGCGGCTGACGATTTGACGCGCCAGCGGCGCGTCGAGCGAGGGGACGGGCTCGGTCAGGACCGCGCGCTGGTGCGCCCGCCGTTCTGCGTCGATCTCTTCGCTGGTTCGCTCCGCGGTGTCGTCGAGT
>JAFAWC010000672.1 GCA_019242135.1 Mycobacteriaceae bacterium
TCTTCGAGACCGCGCTCGAACCCCGGCTCTACGTCGAACCGTCGTTGGTCCGTACCGATCTGCTGCGCCCGACCGACACGACGAGCTACTGCAATTACAAGGGGGCGGCCCGTTATTGGGCCGCGGTGATGGGGGAAACGATCATCGACGACGTGGCGTGGAGCTACCCGGATCCACCGGCGGAGAGCCGTGCAATCACCGGCTATCTCAGCTTCGACGCAACTCGCGCCGACGTCCTCGCCGAACTTCCGGTGTCCGTCCGCTCCGATGAAGACGAGCCGACCAGTAAGTGAACCCCTGACGTCACCTTTGGCTGCCCGCGGCAGGCTACGACAGGATCGGCGGCATGGACGGTACCGATTTCTCGCCTCTGGACGTGCCACGGGACGCGCCGGTCGGGGATGCGGACGCCTACCTGCGCGCCGCGATCGCATGGCATTTCGGTGCAGACACCGGATCACCGTTTTGGCTCCGCGCAGCCAACGACCTGGACTTCGACCCGCTGACCGACGTCCGCTCGCTGGCGGATCTGCGGTTGTTTCCCAATCTGGTGGACGACCTGCGCTGGGTCCCGGTCGCGGACCTGATTCCCCGTGGCTATGGGTCCCCGGCACCGGTCCCGTGGATTTTCGAGTCGGGCGGCACGACGGGCGCGCCCAAGCGGACGGTCCAGATGCCGGACTGGGTCGAGCAGGTCACGCGATGGCAGATGGAGGATTTCGCCGACGGTGGCTTTGTGCCGAATTCGGGGCTTCTGTTCATCATGCCGAGCGGGCCGCACGGCGTGGGCCACTTCTCGCGCGCGGTCGCCCAGCGATCGGGATCGATGTTCTACCCGGTCGATTTGGATCCGCGGTGGGCCAAGAAGCTCGCCGCCGGTGGCGCGGGCGCGCAGCTGTCGGGCTACGTCGGCCACGTCCTGGAGCAAGCCGAACACATCCTGCGGACCCAGAATGTCGCAAATCTTCACACCACGCCTCCGCTGCTGGAGGCGATCGCACGCGACGATGCCCTGGCGGATCTGGTGAGCCGGCGAATCCGCTATGTGCTGCTCAGCGGCGCCCACCTCGACGCCGACACCCTGGACCTGCTTCGCCAGATATTTCCGCACACCACCATCTCGATGGCATTCGGCAGCACAATGATCCTGTCGCAGGCCCGCACACGCATCGAAACAACCTGTGACACATGGGTCTTCGACCCGCGAACGCCCTACGTCAGCTTCTGGGTCATTGATCCCGACACCGGACGAGAAGTGCCGTACGGGGCCCGCGGTCAAATCGTGATGAACCACGTCAGCAAGGGCATGTTCATTCCCAACAATCTTGAGCGCGACACCGCGATCCGGCGACCGGGTCCGGCCGGGCAAGCCGGCGATTCTCTCAGCGAGGTGGCGCCGGTGGCCGCGTTTGGCGGCGAGCCCGTCGTCGAGGGAGTGTATTGACCGCCCTTCTCGCAATCGACGCGCTCGGGCCCGACGGCGACTATCGCACCCGGAACCGCGAGACCATCGCGACCACCGGCGGTGAACCCGTCGCCGAACTGAGCATCGTGCCTGCCCTGTATGTCAGCCGATGCGTCAGCACACAACGAAAGACGCGCCCGCTTCCGCTGCCGCAGCGTGCAGCGGCGCTCGACACGGCCGCCGATGTCTTCATGAACACATCCATCGCCGGCCTGGACTTCGACAGCTACGTGAACCTCACCTGTCGGGTTTCCGGTCTGCCGATGGCCGCAGCCCGGCAGGGCGCGCGCGCGGTCGGCGACGCGCTGGCGACCGCATTCGACGCCGTCCGGCCGGCCCAACCGGCCGGAGCGGCGATGGACTGGCGCGAAACGTGCGGGCGCAACGCAGCCGCGGTGTGGGCGCGGCGCGGCGAAGTGCTGACCGTCCTGGCACCGGGTAACGCACCAGGTGTTCACGGCCTGTGGCCGCAGGCCCTGGCTTTGGGTTATCGCGTCGCGGTGCGGCCATCGCGTCGTGAGCCGTTGACTGCGCACCGGTTGATCCAGGCGTTGCGGCTGGCCGGATTCCGACCCGAGGACGCGGTGTATCTGCCCACCGGCCACGCGGGAACCGACGACATCATCGCCGCCGCCGATCTCGCACTGGTCTACGGCGGACACGACGTCGTGGACAGGTACGCCGATGACCCGATGGTGTTCACCAACGGACCGGGACGCAGCAAGATCCTCCTCACCGCCGAGCAGGACTGGCGCCACTACCTCGACGTGATCGTCGACTCCGTCTGCAGCCTCGGCGGGATGGCGTGTGTCAACGCGACAGCCGTGCTGTTTGAGGGCGATGCGGCCGCGCTGGCCCGCGCGATCGCCGAGAAACTGTCGGCGATCACGCCGCTGCCCAACACCCATGCCGAAGCAGTGCTGCCCACCATGCCGATCGAGAAAGCACGCTCACTCGCCGACTATCTGAGCGCGAAGGCGGCAGGCTCGGTTCCACTTCTCGGCTCCGAGCAGGTGGTGGCCGACCTCGGCGACGGGTATGCCGCACTGCGCCCCGCAGTACACCTGCTGCACAAGCCCGATCCAGAGAAACTCAACATCGAGCTGCCCTTCCCGTGCGTGTGGGTGTCGGCCTGGTCACGAGATGATGGTCTCGCGCCGCTGCGAAATTCCTTGGTAATCAACGCCGTCACCACCGACGACGAGCTCATCGACGATCTGGTCGCCGAGCCGACGGTGACCAATGTGTACAGCGGCCACTACCCCACCCATCACACGGCGCCGGGCGTCCCGCACGACGGATTCCTCGCCGACTTCCTCATGCGCAACAAGGGATTCATCAGCGATTCTGCCCGTGTGTCAGCAGCTCGGAGCACCGATATGGCCGAGCGTAAATCCGCTACTTGATCAACGGATCTCGCGGTAGACCCAGAATGCGCTCGGCGATGGTGTTGCGGGAGATCTCCGAGGTGCCCCCGGCGATCGTGATCGCGCGGCCGCCCAAATACGAGCCCAACAACCTCGGCATCTTCCCGAGGACAGCAGCCGTGCCGACCAGCTCCATGCCGAGCTCGGTCAGGCGCTGCGACTGCTCGGCCAGGACGAGCTTGGTCACATTGCCCTCGGGGCCCGGCTCCGCCCCGGCGATCGCCCGACTCGCGCGCCGCAGGTTGAGCAGCCGCAGGGTGTGGAAGTCAGCGATCACAGCACCGGCCCGGTGGACATATGCCGAAGCGCCCACCGCGGGCGCGCCGTCGAGCAGCTTCACCAGGTCGTCCACCGTGAACGCGAGCGTGCCCGATGAGCCGCCACCGATCGAGATGCGTTCGTTGCCCAGCGTCGCGCGGGCAACCAGCCAGCCCCGGTTGACGTCACCGACCACGTCGGAGTCGGAGACGAACACGTCATCGAAGAACACCTCGTTGAAGTGCGACTCGCCGGTGATCTCCCGTAACGGCTTGACTTGCACTCCAGGCGCCGCCATGTCGATGGCCATCATCGTGACCCCGGCATGCTTAGGGGCGTCGGGGTCGGTGCGCACGGTGGCAAGCCCCCACTGGCACTGCCGGGCGAGACTGGTCCAGACCTTCTGACCGGTGACCAGCCATCCCCCTTCGACACGCTTCGCCGATGTGCGTACCGCGGCGGCGTCGGAACCGGCCCCCGGCTCAGAAAACAGCTGGCACCACATCTCCTTGCCCCGCAACACGGGCTCCACCCAGCGCTCCCGCTGTTCATTGGTGCCGGCTTGCGCGATTGTCAGCGTTACCCATCCGGTGATCCCGAGGTCGGGCAGGTCGACGCCCCGGAATTCCTCTTCGATCACCAACTGCTCGACGACATCTGCGCCCCTGCCCCACGGCTTGGGCCAGTGCGGCACGAGATATCCGGAGTCGACGAGAAAGTCGCGCCGCGCCGACTCTGGAAGCGAGCGCACCTTGGTCGCGGCTTCGCGGGCCTGCTGCCGATGGTCCTCGGCCCCGGGGGGCAGCGTGAACGACGCGCCGTGCGCTGCGCCCGTGCGCTGGGCTTCCACGACGTCGGCCAGAGCGTCAGCGCCGTCGTCCATCACCGCGGCCAGCGTGCGTGCCCGCCGCAGGTAGAGGTGCGCGTCGTGCTCCCAGGTGAACGCGACACCGCCGTGCAGCTGGATATTGTTCTGCGCGTTGAAGATCAGCGTCCGGATAGCCAACGCGGCGGCCACCGCGGCACCGAACCCGGCGTTGTCCAGATCGTCACTTCGGGCGGCGTCCCAGGTGGCGGCCGTCGATTGCTCGGCGTTGACGAGCATGTTGGCAAGATGATGTTTGACCGCCTGAAACGTTCCGATGGTCCGGCCGAACTGCTCACGCACCTTGGCGTAATCACGCGCCATCTCCAAGCAAGCCCAGCTGACCCCGACAGCCTCGGCCGCCGCCAGGATGCGCAACACCGTGCGGGCGCGCCGCGCCGCTCCGGACAACACCCGTTCGGCCGGCACCGCGACCGAACCGAGCGCGACCGCGCCGATGGAGCGGGTGGTGTCCAGTGCCGTCGAGGGGGTCACGCTGACCCCGTCGGTACCGGCGTCGACCACAACGACGTCCTCGCCGGCGGCGATCACCAATACCT
This sequence comes from Mycobacteriaceae bacterium, assembly GCA_019242135.1. GTDB lineage: Bacteria > Actinomycetota > Actinomycetes > Mycobacteriales > Mycobacteriaceae > Mycobacterium. The sequence continues at coordinate 4,576 of JAFAWC010000672.1, forward strand.
CGGCGTCGGGCGCGCCGAGCACGGCCGGACTGTCCCCGCTGACCGCCCCGTCCGAACCGATCGATAGGTTGCCCGACAGTCCCACCGCCGCCACCGTGCTGCCGTCGGCGAGCCCCGGAAGAAGCTGCGCGCGAAGCGAATCCGATCCGCAGCGGTCGATGACCAGCGACGCTGCCACGCTCGGAAGGAACGGGCCGGGGCACAGCTCGTGGCCCTGGGCCTCGAGCACGATGGCCAACTCCGACAGATTAAACCCGGACCCGCCGTGCTCCTCGGCGATCGCCAGCCCGGTCCAGCCCAGCGCCGCCGACGCCTTCCAGATCTCGGCCGGATGCGCCGAACCGCCCTCCAGTGTCGCGCGCGCCGCGGCGCGGCTGTCGAGCCTGTTGAGCTGGCCGATAGCAGCGTCGGCCAGGTCGCGGTGCTCGTCGGTGATTGCCAAAGCAGAAGTAGTCACAGATAGACGGTAGCGCCGGGGCCGTCGGGTCCGGCGGTGGCCCGCCATAGCTCACGCCTTGACAGTAATACGATAGTTTGTAAAGCCTTCGGATTCGGCTCACGGCCCGGGCACCCGCGCGCTGCCACCAACTCGACTGATGCATAGTTCTGACCATGAAAAAGGACGGGAGTTGACGGAAATGAGCACCTACACGTACCTCACGTACGAGACATTGGACGACGGCCGAATCGCCAGGATCATGCTCAACCGGCCGGATGCGCGCAACGCACAGAACCGCGGAATGCTGGTCGAACTGAACGAGGCGTTCCTTCGGGCCGAGGCCGACGACGAGGTCCGCGTCGTCATCCTCGGTGGTACAGGACCGATGTTCTCCTCCGGCCACGACCTGGGCTCGAAGGTCCTGCTGGCGGAGTACTCCCCCGGCCCGGACCAGCACCCCAGTTACCGGGTGAACGGCGGTACCCGGGAGGCGGCCGAGAAGCTGATGCTGCAGGAGTGGCATCACTTCTTCGACAACACGCGGCGATGGCGCAATCTGCGCAAGATCACCGTCGCCCAGGTTCACGGCGAGGTGTACGCGGCGGCGCTGATGCTGATGTGGGCGTGCGATCTCATCGTCGCCGCTGAGGGCACGCGCTTCGCTGATGTCGTCGGAACCCGCTTGGGCATGTGCGGTGTCGAGTATTTCGCTCATCCTTGGGAATTCGGACCGCGAAAGACGAAAGAACTGATGCTCACCGGCGATTCGTTGACCGTTGAGGACGCCTATCAGCTCGGCATGGTGTCGAAGATATTTCCGGAGGCCGAACTAGCCGCCAGGACATTGGACTTCGCGCGGCGTATCGCGCAGGTACCGACGATGGCCGCGCTGCTGATGAAAGAAGCGGTCAATCAGACCGTCGACAACATGGGCTTCTACAACGCGTTGAATGCGTGCTTCACCCTGCATGAGCTCAACCATGCGCACTGGGCATGGACACACGACAACAGGTTCCCGGTCGGTCTCGAAGAGGACGGCCTTCCGAACTGGCGCACTGCTCCGCCCGTCGTACCGGCGGTGAAGGACAAAGTCGGCCCGGAGGCGTAGCCCGGCCCACTCTGCG
>JAFAWC010000375.1 GCA_019242135.1 Mycobacteriaceae bacterium
TGTTGGCCTCGTAGTAGGTGGCTTCGATTTTTGCCGACGGCATCCCGTCGAACGGCTCCTGTATCGCACCGGGCATGTCGTAGGCGTGCTTGAGGGCCTCGTTGACGTCGAAGTCGGGGCCTTTCAATTTGAATACCAGCAACACCGCGGTCGGCTGGTAGGCGGCCACTGCGGTCTTGCGGATGACCTCGAACGCCGATGGCTGGCTGGGATCGGTCACCACCGCCCAGCCCGGCGGCTGCGGCATCGACACGGTCAGCTCGGTCAGCGTCTGCGGCGTCATCGGTTGACCGTCGACGCCCTTGTCCTGCAGATACTGCGAGAATGATGCCGGAGTACTGGTCGTCGTGGGCGCTGTCGTCGGTGTCGATGACCAGATCGCCCGGTAGTCGGTGGGTTTCGTCTCGCAAGCTGTCAGCAGGGCGATTAGCAACAGCCCGATCGCGATGTGGCGCAATGTCACAGGATCTCGTGCAGCACGTCGACGGGCCGAGCCAACCGGGTGCCTTTCGGCGTTACAACGAACGGGCGTTCGATCAGGATCGGATTCGCGGCCATCGCGTCGAGCAGCTCATCGTCGCTCGCATCGGCCAGCCCGAGGTCGGTGTACGCGTCCTCGCGCTTGCGCACGGCCGCGCGGACATCGATGCCGGCATCAGAAATCATGTCGGCCAACTGGCCCCGTGTCGGCGGCGTCTTCAGATACTCGACCACACTCAAGTTGATGCCGTTGTCACGCAACAACTTCAACGCATTGCGCGATGTCGAACATCGGGGGTTGTGGTAGATGACGGCCGAGGCGCTTTGGCGTGGGCCACCGCCGGACGTATCCTTTGACACCTATGCTTCTCCGTCGAAAAGTCCTGTCACCGAACCGTTTTCGAATACCGCGCGGATGGTGCTCGCCAGTAGTGGTGCAATCGACAACACCGTCAACTGCGGGAATTGCTTATCTTCGCCGATCGGCAGCGTGTTGGTGACGATCACTTCTTTCGCGCCGCAGCGGGCCAGTCGCTCCGCCGCCGGGTGGGACAGCACCCCGTGGCTCGCCGCGATGATCACATCACGGGCGCCGTCGTCGTGCAGCAGCTTCACCGCACCCGCGATGGTCCCGCCGGTGTCGATCATGTCGTCGATCAGCACGCACGTCCGCCCACCGACGTCGCCGACGACGCGGTTGGATACCACCTGGTTGGGAATGCGCGGGTCCCGGGTCTTGTGAATGAACGCCAGCGGCACGCCGCCCAACGAGTCGGCCCATTTTTCGGCGATGCGCACCCGCCCCGAATCGGGCGACACCACGACCATGTCCTCGATGGGGTAGTTGTCTTTGATGTACCCGGTGAGCAGGTTCTGCGCCCGCATGTGATCCACCGGCCCGTCGAAGAACCCCTGAATCTGGTCGGTGTGCAGGTCAACGGTGACGATGCGGTCCGCTCCGGCGGTTTTGAGCAGGTCGGCCACCAGCCGCGCCGAGATCGGCTCGCGGCCGCGGTGCTTCTTGTCCTGACGCGCGTACGGGTAGAACGGCAGGATCGCAGTGATGCGCTTGGCGCTGCCCCGTTTGAGCGCGTCGATCATGATCAGTTGTTCCATCAGCCACTGGTTCAGCGGCGCGGGGTGGGATTGCAGCACGAACGCGTCGCAGCCGCGAACGGATTCCTCGAAACGGACGAAGATCTCGCCGTTGGCGAAGTCGCGGGCCGTCTGCGCGGTGACCTGAACGTCGAGTTCCTTGGCCACCTGCTCGGCGAGTTCGGGGTGCGCGCGTCCCGCGAAGAGCATCAGGTTCTTGCGGTTGTCGGTCCAGTCGGTGCCCACGGTGCCTCGCCGGTGATGGATCGGATTGTCGGCCTAATGGTACGTAGGTAAGCCCGCCGTTGGCTCGCGGGTTGCCGGTAAGCCAACTTTGAGCGACCGTTTCACGACGCGGCGGGGCTGTCGTCGCCCTGCTCGACCGCCTGTTCCCGCGCGTCGTCGGCCGTGGATGCCGCCGCCGCGGCGGCGGCCGATGCCGAGCCGGGGCGATTCCGGGCCACCCATCCCTCGATGTTGCGCTGCTGACCGGCGGAGACGGCGAGCGCACCAGGCGGGACGTCTTCGCGGATCACCGTGCCCGCGCCGGTGTACGCGCCGTCGCCGATCGTCACCGGCGCCACGAACATCGTGTCGGAGCCGGTGCGCACATGAGAGCCCACCTTGGTGCGGTGCTTGGCTTGGCCGTCGTAATTCACGAACACGCTCGACGCGCCGATGTTGCTGTGTTCGCCGATGTCGGCGTCGCCGACATAGGTGAGGTGAGGCACCTTGGTGCCGGTGCCGACCGTCGCGTTCTTGATCTCGACGAACGCCCCGAGCTTGGTGTCGGCGCCGAGCACCGTCCCGGGACGGATGAAGGTGAAAGGGCCCACGTCGGCGCGCTCGCCGATCGACGCCGAGGTGGCGTGCGTGCGCACCACCGAGGCATCATCTCCGACCGTCACGTCGGCCAGCGTCGTGTCCGGCCCGATGGCGCACCTGCCGCCCACCCGGGTCGTGCCCAGAAGCTGCGTTCCGGGCCGGATCACGGTGTCGCGCCCGATGGTCACGTCAATGTCGATCCACGTCGTGGCCGGATCGATGACGGTGACGCCCGCGAGCTGATGCGCGGC
>JAFAWC010000019.1 GCA_019242135.1 Mycobacteriaceae bacterium
CCTGAGCGTCAATCTCTTCGCGCCTGACCCGACCGAGGGCGTCAAGCTGCTCGGCAAGTTCTCCGCCGATCCCACGAGGGAGAATTTGGCGCGGTTCCTGCGGATCATGGTCTATGACCAGAAGCTGATCACGCCGGAACTGATCGAAGAGCGCTTCGCGATCGCCAGCACGCCTGAGTCGCTGGCCGCGACCCGAGCGATGGGAAAGTCGTTCGCCGGTCCCGACTTCGAACTTGGCATGATGTGGCGCGATGCGCACAGGTTGCGGCAGCGGGTGTTGCTGATCTGGGGCCGTGAGGACCGGGTCAACCCGCTCGACGGCGCGCTGGTCGCGTTGAAGACGATCCCGCGGGTGCAGCTGCATGTGTTCGGACAGTGCGGACACTGGGCGCAGCTCGAGAAGTTCGACGAATTCAACAGGCTGACAATTGATTTCCTCTCATCTGGGAGCGCGCGATGAGTATTCGATCGTTGGGGTACCTGCGCATCGAGGCGACTGACATGGCCGCCTGGCGGGAGTACGGACTAAAAGTCCTCGGCATGATCGAGGGCTCCGGAAGCGTAGAGGACGCGCTCTATCTGCGCATGGACGACTTCCCGGCGCGGCTGGTGATCGTTCCCGGCGAGCACGACAGGCTGCGCGAGTCCGGCTGGGAGTGCGCGAATGCCGAGGGGTTGCAGGAGATCCGTCACCAGCTTGACGTGGAGGGCGTGCCGTACAAGGAGGCAACCCAGGCCGAACTGGCCGACCGGCGGGTCGACGAAATGATCCAGTTCCAGGACCCGTCGGGCAACTGCCTGGAGGTGTTCCACGGCGCCGCGCTCGAACACCGCCGGGTGGTCAGCCCCTACGGTCACACGTTCGTCACCGGCGAGCAGGGTCTCGGCCACGTCGTGCTGTCCACCCGCGACGATGCGGAGGCGCTGCACTTCTACCGCGATGTGCTCGGTTTCAAGCTGCGCGACTCGATGCGGCTGCCACCACAGATGGTGGGCCGGCCGGCCGACGGGGCGCCTGCGTGGCTGCGCTTCTTCGGCTGCAACCCGCGCCATCACAGCCTCGCGTTCCTGCCCATGCCCACCCCCAGCGGCATCGTGCATCTGATGATCGAGGTCGCCGGCAGCGACGACGTCGGTCTGTGCTTGGATCGCGCGCTGCGCCGCAAGGTCCCGATGTCGGCCACGCTGGGACGGCACGTCAATGACCTGATGCTGTCGTTCTATATGAAGACACCGGGCGGCTTCGACAGCGAATTCGGATGTGAGGGACGCAAAGTCGACGATCACGACTGGATCGCCCGTGAGAGCACCGCGGTCAGCCTGTGGGGTCACGACTTCACGGTCGGCGCCCGCAATTCGTAGATGAGCGACACACCGATCGACCCGCGCACGTTTCGCAGCGTGCTCGGCCAGTTCTGCACAGGTATCACGGTGATCACCACGGTGCACAACCAGGCGCCGGTGGGGTTCGCGTGCCAGTCGTTCGCGGCGCTGTCGCTGGAGCCGCCGCTGGTGCTGTTCTGCCCGACCAAGGTGTCGCGGTCGTGGAAGGCGATCGAGGCGACCGGTCAGTTCTGCGTGAACGTGCTGCACGAGAAGCAAAAAGACGTCTCGGCGCGGTTCGGCTCCAAGGACTCCGACAAGTTCGCCGGGCTCGACTGGCACCCGTCCCCGTTGGGCTCCCCGATCATCGACGGCTCGCTTGCCCACATCGACTGCACGGTCGACTCCGTGCACGACGGCGGCGACCATTTCGTGGTGTTCGGCAAGGTCGCGTCCCTGTCTGAGGTGCCGAAGAAGAAGCCCAGACCGCTGCTGTTCTATCGCGGCGAGTACACCGGTATCGAGCCGGACAAGAACACCCCCGCGCACTGGCGCGACGACCTGGAGGCGTTCCTGACCACCACCACCCCCGACACCTGGCTATAAATCTCACCGCGACACTTACTCCACGGTGCCGACACGCCGGCAAAGGCCGCCAAGGCGTACATCTCGAGACCGCCGACCGGCCCCAAACGACCCCCGACCGACCCTACCGCCCCAGCCACGCCCCCATCCGCGCAAGCGCCTCATCGATGTCCGCCGTCGGCCCCGCAAACGACAGCCGCACGAACGAGTTTCCGCGCACGGTGTCGAAGTCGATGCCCGGCGCGATCGCCACACCCGTGTCGGTCAGCAGCTTCGAACACCACGCCAGCGAGTCGGAGGTGATGTCAGAGACGTCGGCGTAGACG
>JAFAWC010000026.1 GCA_019242135.1 Mycobacteriaceae bacterium
AGGCGTGCACGGGCGACGCAGTCGTCGATATTCTGCACCGGCTCAACGGCGTGCCGGTCGACGAGGCGATGATCGGTACCGCTGACGTGCTCGATGTGCTCGCGATCAGAATGCCAGTGTTGACAGCGACGCACGTGGTCACCGAGAAGCTGTGCTCGCTCAACGAGCACCGCTGCGACTTCGCATCACTTCTGCCGCCGGTGCGCGCGGTGCGCGAGCAAGTGGACTGGGACAGGGTGCGCGCGGACACGTCTCACAACGACTTCGCGGCCGCCTTCTTGTGCCTGACCGACCGGCTCGGAATCACCGCATGACAGCTCGGACACGGCATCGAACCCACCTCGGCCGGGGAAGGCTATCCGGCTAGCTCCATTGCCGGCTGATTTGCAGTGCCGTGTTGATCGGGATCGCGAAACCGTCGGTGCCCGTGGGCGAATCGCCGGCCGCGGTGTCGATGCCGACAACCTGGCCCGCGCTGTTGACCAGCGGCCCACCCGAGTCGCCCGGGCGCACTCGCGCTGCGACCGCGATCATGCCGGTGAGCCGTTCCGCCCTTTTGGTGACATCGTCTGCGGCCGTGATCGTTTGGTTCAGCGCGGTGACGTTGCCGGCGACGCGGCTCGGCGTGCCGCCGCGCCCGCCGGCATTGCCGACGGCCATCACGCGCTCTCCGACTGCGACGGTCGAAGAATCGCCCAGCGGTGCGGTCGCCAACGCGGTGGCGCCGGTCAGTTGGATGAGAGCAATGTCGTGGCTGCGATCACGGCCCAGCACCGACACGGGGTAGCTGCGATGGTTGCCGACATCGGTGGCGGTGATCGCGCTGGCGCCGTCCACGACGTGGTTGTTCGTTAACACCAGTCCCTCCGCATCGATCACGATTCCGGTTCCGGCGCCGATCTCGCGCAGGCGGGTGTAGCGGGTGTTGATGTCGACCACCGCGGCCACGACGCGGGCCAACGAGCCCGGTGCGGCGCCGCGCGCTGATGACCCGCCAAGCACCTGAACCCAGCGAGCCCACGGCCCGTCGGCGAGCTGGGCAGCCACACCGGGACCCAGGGTGTGCGCCGCGGTGATTACCAGCGCGACAATCACCGGCGCGGCTGCCAGAGGCGCCCACAGCAGGTGGGTACGTGCGGGGCGCGGTGCGATGGACACGGCTCACAGTGACTGATGAAGCTGAAACGACCCTGAAGAACCGGTATGCGGGGAACGTGACTTCAGCAGATCTTCAGGCAGATGGGCTCGCCCGGACGATTTATCTACCGGGTCCGGTGAGCATTTTGTATTGCGCCGCAACCTCTTGGCGGGCGGTGGTGTCGTCGGCGGCGCGCGTCTGCACCGTGAAACCGCCGACGACGGCGTAGCACGTGTAGCGGGCGGCAGTTTCTTCACTTGTCCCACCTGACCGCACGCATCGGCTGGCGGGCAGGCCATTGACACCGTCGATGGGCTGCGCCGACGTCGTGCCGCTCAGCGCGACCTCAGCGAGCGCGTCCACCAACTCACCGGCAGCAGCAGGGTCGCGGGCCACGTAGATGATCGACTGGTTGTAGGACATCGTCGTGACGCCTGCGGCGGTCAACGCCGCCGCCACCGGGGGTGGATCGTCCTGCAGGTGCAATGCGCCATAAGGGCCGTAGAGTCCGATCTTCGGATTGGTCGGCGCCGAGTTCGCCGGCGCGGGCCAGGTCGGTGCCGGCATGGTGTGGGCGAGCAGCCCGGCCGGATCGGCCGGCAGATCCGCGAAGTGGGCCGGATCGGTGGCGACGAACTGGTCGATCTGCGGGCCTTGGCGGTCCAGCGTCGCTGCGATCAGCGCGGCGGCGCCGTCAGCGGTTTCGGCACGCGCTTGCTGGGTCAACACGTAGGAGCCGTGCGCGGTGTAGCACAACTCAGTCACTGTTTGCGGCTGGGTGGCCTCGCCGCGGTAGCCGTAGGTGACGGCCAGCGCCTCGGGATGGCCGGGGATCGGGACGCGCAGCGTCGGGCCCGGTTGCCCGGTGGCGGCCGCGGTCGTCATATCGGCGGCGGCCGCGGCGGCGGACGGGGGGTCAGCGAACCGCAGCACGGCGTTCGTGAGCGCCCGCCTCTCACCCGCTTGACGGCTGGAGGAGAACCCGTTGATGAACTGGTGCGCCTGTGCCGCGGACGCGACCGCGGACGGCACGATGAGCGCCACGCCGGCCGTGTCTTTGAGCACCCCCGCGCGCAGGAAGCTGGGCTGCACCAGAGTCGAATCGACGTCCCACGGGCCGGTCACGTAGTCGGCCATCCGCCGCGCCTCGATCAGCGCCCCCTGCGCCGGGGACCCCGCAGCGCCCAAGGGTGGCACCGGCTGGGTGGGAAAGTTGCCGGGATTAAGTAAAGACAGGTCGGCCCCGGGCGCTGGCCCGCCCGGCACCCTGACCGGCGCCCCCGGCACCGTCAATGCGCAGCCGCCCAACGCCAGCACTGCCAGCGCCGGGCCGAGTCCTTTGCAGAACAGCCGCCACCGCCACATGAGCCAACCTCCGCAGATGACCCCGGTTGCGCAGTCTATCCGGCGTCGGCTGACGGGGCGCGACACGCGGAGCGTCCGGCAGCTCCCGACCGTGAGCTGCCAATGACCGCTTCGGGTTCCGGGTTCAGCCGTGCTGATGTTGGACGACAAGAGCAGCACGAAGACCAACCCGTTCGCACTTCCTGTCAAAGTGAAGTCACCACCCGCTAGAGAAAGGCAACCAACATGCCGGCACTGGCCTCCCCCGTCTCCGACGAACGCGGCGCACTGCGTGAATTCGTGGCCTACCACCAGAGCGCATACGCCGCCATCGCCTACGGACTGACCGACGAGCAGGCGCGATCGACGCCGACGGCGAGCGCGTTGTCGATCGGCGGAATCATCAAACACGCCACCGGCGTTCAGCGGACCTGGATGGCCCGGGTTGCCGCGGCACCCGACGCGCCGCCGCCCGACCCCCGGCCGTTTGGCGAACGCATGGCCGAATTCCAGGACGAATTCACGATGCGCGACGACGAAACACTCGGACAGATCCTGGCTGCGTTGGCCGCGCAGAGCGCCGAGACGCTTCGGCTCGTGGACGACGCCGACCTCGACGCCCCCATTCCGGTGCCCATCGACGCGCCCTGGTTTCCCAAAGACGTGACGGCCTGGTCGGTGCGGTGGGTGATCCATCACCTGATCAACGAGCTGGCCCGACACTCCGGACAGGCGGACATCATCCGCGAATCCATCGATGGGGCGACAATGTATGAACTCATCGCGGGCCTGGAGGGCTGGCCAAGCACCGACTGGCTCAAGCCGTGGCAACCAGCGACGTAACGCCGCAGCGGTCGACGAACGGGGTTACCTGTGGCTTATGTGACAAGAGCGCAAGCAGCGCCCGCGATCGCAGCACAGCTTGTTAGCGTGCTCACTCGCACGTTGCGCACGCCCGCTGCTGCGCACCGAGCCGCGGGCGATGACCTGCCCAAACCGGGGGTGAAGGCGCATGATGGACGGGGTGACGCGCGAGGCCTCGGATTGTGAGAAACCTAAGAAGGTTTGGCACACTGCCTCTATGAGCTCCACCAAGCAGCACCGCGGGGTTGCCAAGCTCGACCGGGTGCCTCTGTTCACCGAGGCCGCGCGCGTCGGCGCGGCAGGCTGGCATGTAACCAGGGCTGCCGGCCGGGTGGCCGGCAGGCTGTTCGGGTCCGGTCGCTGGCAACAGAAGGTCATCGTCGAGGTTCCACACGTCTTCGCCGACCTCGGCCCGACGTACGTCAAGTTCGGCCAGATCATCGCGTCGAGTCCCGGGGCGTTCGGCGAGTCACTGTCCCGAGAGTTCCGTGGGCTGCTCGACGCCGTCCCGCCGGCCGATCCCGACGAGGTGCACAAGCTGTTCGTC
>JAFAWC010000213.1 GCA_019242135.1 Mycobacteriaceae bacterium
GGCGCGCATCAGCCGCAACGATCGCAGCGTCAAAAGCTCGTCACTACCGCGCAGCCGCCCCTTGAGACTCCCCATGGCAGCCATGCCGTAAAGAACCGGAAGCGAGATGGCTCGCGACGGCGCAGACACCCCGGCAGCGCGGGCCGCGATGCCCGCGATCTCCGGGTTGCTCAACATTTTCTCCGAGATGATGTAGCGCTCGCCGTTGCGTCCGTGCGACGCCGCGAGGATCAGTGCACGCGCGGCGTCGTCGACCCCGACGGCCTCCAGCGAGATGCCCTTCATCACGAACGGCACCTTCCCGAACGCGGCGCCCGCGACCATCGCGCCCTGCGGGGTCATGCCCCAGTCGCGGCTGCCGTACGTCGTCGAGACGCACATCGCGACCACCGGAACTCCGTGCTCGTAGGCGTAGCGCAGCGCGACCTCCTCGGCCTGCAGCCGCGACAGCCCATACGGACCGAGCGACCGGCGCCTCCGCACGGTGTCCTCCTCGGTCGCGCGATGCCCCCGGTTCCACGGCCGCGCCGGTCGGCGTCCAATCGTCACGTAGCTGCTCGTGAACACGAACCGCTGCAGCTTCATCGTCCGCGCGACCTCGAGTACGTTGCGCGTGCCCTCGACGTTGGTGCGAAACAGTGGCGATGGGTCACGCAGCCAGGCCCGGGTATCCACCACGCAGTAGTACACGAAGTCGCAGCCGGTCATCGCCTCACGCAACACCCCGGTGTCGAAGACGTCGCCGTAGAAGCGTTGTAGCGCAAGGTCGTCGATGCCGACGGTGTTGGCGCCGTGCCGAACCATGGCGCGCACGTCGGCACCGCTCTCGACCAGCTGGCGGGTGACGTGCGAGCCGAGGAATCCGTTCGCGCCGATCACAAGCGTGCTCATGAGTACTGCCCCATCCAGTGCGCCGCCTCGTCGGGCAGGGTGCCGAGCTGCTGCGCCAACCGGCACCACTTCAGCGTCGCCTTGACGAACCGCAGCGGGTTGTAGATGTCCTCCTGACGACACCACAGCCCGTCACCGGCGTAGGTGATGATCGAGATGTTGGTGGCGCTGATGATCGTGCCGTCACCCGGGTCGGCCATCGGGTTGTCCAGCTCGCAGATGATCCGGCCGGTCGGTTCGTCAACCACCGACCACAGGGTCGGAAACGACGTCATATAGCTGCCGGGAAACGTCGTCATCGTCTTCCAGACCCACGCCCGCACCTCGTCGCGGCCCGACATCGTGCCCGCCGCGTGCTCGACGTATTCGACGTCGGGCGTGTACTGCTGTACCCACGGGTCCCAGTCCCGCGTCTCGGCGGCCCGCGCGACGGTCTGCTCGAATCGCTTGAACGCCGCCGTCAGCTCCTCGCGGTCGAACGCCATACACCAAACTAGAACACGTTCTACCGCCCGGTGTCGACCGGGTCATCGCCGCGCCGACGGCACCAACCGCGCCGGCGCCACCACGCCTACGATCGGGGATGATTCCCGTTCCGGCCCCGGTTGTACCTAGCGCAGGAGGCACTATGCGAAACGAGTACACCAAGAATCCGGCGGCTGTCGAGGCGCTGACGCCCCAGCAGCACCAGGTCACTCAGCAGAACGGCACCGAACGGCCGTTCACCGGCGAGTATTGGGATAACAAGGAGCCCGGCCTCTACGTCGACGTCGTGTCGGGCGAGCCGCTGTTCGCCTCGGTCGACAAATTCGACAGCGGCACCGGCTGGCCCAGCTTCACCAAGCCCGTCGACACAGCGAACGTCGTCGAAAAGCGCGACTTCAGCCACTTAATGATCCGCACCGAAGTGCGTTCCGCCCACGGCGACAGCCACCTCGGCCACGTGTTCCCCGACGGCCCGAAAGACGCCGGGGGCCTGCGGTATTGCATCAACTCGGCGTCGCTGCGATTCATCCCGCGCGCCGACCTGGAAAAGGAAGGCTACGGGGAATACCTTTCCCTGTTCGACTCCCTGTTCGACAAGGAGGACCAATCGTGACCCACAAGAAAGCGATCCTGGCCGGCGGGTGCTTCTGGGGCATGCAGGAGTTCATCCGCAGGCAGCCCGGCGTGATCACTACCCGAGTCGGTTACACCGGCGGCCAGAACGCCAACGCCACCTACCGCAACCACCCCGGTCACGCCGAAGCGGTGGAGATCACCTACGACCCGGCGCAGACCGACTATCGCGCCCTGCTCGAGTTCTTCTTCCAGATCCACGACCCGACCACAAAGAACCGTCAGGGCAACGACATTGGCACCAGCTATCGGTCCGCGATTTTCTACGTCGACGATGAGCAGAAACGGGTCGCGCTCGACACGATCGCCGATGTCGAGGCGTCGGGGTTGTGGCCGGGGAAGGTGGTCACCGAGGTCACGCCGGCGGGGGATTTTTGGGAGGCGGAGCCGGAACACCAGGACTATCTGCAGCATTATCCCAGCGGCTACACCTGCCACTTCGTCCGGCCGGGCTGGAGGCTGCCGCGGCGGGCGGAGACGCGCTAGCGCCTCTGCAGCACGATGCGGCCGCCCTGCTTCGGGGTGAACGCGACGCCGCGCCCATGCACCTTCTCGCCGGGATGGGTCGTCGAGTCGAATGTGAACTGGCGCAACACTGTTCGCAACACCACATCCATCTCGGTGTTCGCGAACGCCGCGCCGATGCACCGTCGCGTCCCGCCGCCGAAGGGCACCCAGGCGAAGGTCGGCGGTCTGCTGCCGACGAACCGGTACGGGTCGAATCGCTCGGGGTGTTCGAACGCGTCGGGGTTTGAATGCAGCTGCCGGATGCTGACGATGATCGAGTCGCCGTGCGGGATGCGGAAGTCACCGAGGTCGTAAAACGGTGCCGCGACATTGCGCCCGGCGAAGTCGATGACGGTGCGCGAGCGCTGCACCTCGAGGATCGTGGCCTGACGCAGCTCGTTGCCGTCACCCTCGGCCTCGCTCGCCAGCGCGGCGACGATCGCGGGATGGCGGCGCAGCCGTTCGAACGCCCACGCCAGCGTCGATGCCGTGGTCTCGTGGCCGGCCGCCAGCAGCGCCACCAGCTCGTCGGCGATGTCGGCGTGCGACATCGGTGAGCCGTCGTCGTATCGGCTGCGCAACATCAACGACAGGATGTCGGTGCGGTTGTCGAAATCGGGATCGGCTTCCGCACGGGCGATCAGTGTGCCCACCACGGAGTCGAACGTGGCGCGCGTCGCCGCCAGCTTTCCCCACGGCCCGAATTCCGCCAGCGCCGTAGGGGGTTGCGGCAGCCGAGCCATCTGGGAGCCGAGCGTCACCCACGCCGGCATGATCTGGCGCAGCTGGTCCAGTTCGGCACCGTCGGCGCCGAACACCGCGCGCAGAATCACATTCAGGGTGATGCGCATCGTCGGCTCGAGCGTCCGGAATTCCTGTCCGACAGGCCAACTGGCAGCCTCCCGGAGAGTCTCTTCCTCGATGAGCTGTTCGTAGTTCTTGATGCTCTTGCCGTGAAACGGCGGCGTCAGCAGCTTGCGGCGGTTGCGGTGCTCGGCCCCGTCGAGCGCGAAGACGCAACCGGGTCCGATGACCCGGCTGAGGTTGGGCTGGATGTTGATCAGATCGTCGGTGCTGGCGGTGAACACTTGGCGCACCAGCGCCGGATCGGCCACCACGACGGCGCGACCGAAGATCGGGATGTTCATGGTGAACACGGGCCCGTATCGGTGTGCGGCCTGCTGCATCATCCAGATCCGGGCAGCGATGAACCCGATCCCCTGGATCGCCTTGGGCAAGGGTATCTCCGGCGGCTGCGCCGGGATGCGTGCCTGCACTTTGACAACAACGTCCTGTCGCTCCGACAAGTCACTCATGAAGTGCTCCCGGGGAGTGTTGGTACCGCGCAGTACCGCGGTGTCATGCGCTACGGTACTCCGTAGTACCGTGGCAGGCAAGGGCCCGATGAGCCGCGTGCGCGAAGAGCACGAAACGAGAGGAGGCAGGATGACGGTCGCCGACGTGGTCGCCATTGATACCGAGCATCCGTTCCGCCGCCGACTGCTCGACGGCCTCGCGGAGTCGATCGCCGAACGCGGCTACCGCGACACGACAGTCGCGGACGTCGTGCGGCACGCGCGCACGTCGAAGCGCACTTTCTATCAGGAGTTCAACGGCAAGGAAGAGTGCTTCATCGAGCTTTTGCACACTGCGAACCAGGACATGATCACCAAGATCAATGCGGCGGTGGACCCCGAGGCGTTCTGGCAGGACCAGATCCGGCAAGCGATCGACGCATATGTCGACGCGATCGAAACTCGCCCGGCCGTGACACTGAGTTGGATCCGCGAGTTGCCGGCCCTGGGCGCGGCTGTGCGGTCGATACAGCGCCAGAACATCGCGGAACTGACCCAGATGCTGACTGTGCTCACCAGCAACCCCGGGTTTCGGCGAGCGCAGCTTCCGCCGGCACCTCCGCAACTTTCGGTGATCCTGCTCGGCGGCCTTCGCGAGCTCACGGCGCTCACGGTCGAGGACGACAAAAATGTGCGGGAGATCGTCGATGCCGCAGTGACCGCGTCGATCGCCCTGGTCACCGCCTCCGCTCAAGCCTCCTGAGGCGCCACCGGCCGGCCGTAACGGCTGACGAATTTCTTTCCGTTGACCAGGAATTCGATGTTCTCGGCGACCTCGCGCAACGGCGCGGGGCTGCGCAGCGAGCGGCACAGGATCACTGCCCCCTCGATCGCCGCGAGCATCGTGGTGGCCAGCCCCGTCGCGTCACCGGGCCCGAAACCGTCGGCCGTGAACGACCGGGTGAGCGCAGCTCGCCAGCGGTCGAAGATCTGCGCGGCGTCGGTCGACAGCCGCGGGTCCTCGTCGCTGGTGCTGATCGCCGCGGCCACCACCGGGCAGCCCGCCGCGAAGTCGCTCTCCTGCAGCACGTCTTCCCAAAGGTCGACGAACTCGTGCAGCAGCGCCATCGGCCCCTGAGATGCCGCATCGCCGATCGCAATCGACATCGAGTCGCCTGCGAACTGCAGCGCCTCGACAAGGATTTGGTTCCGGCCGCCGGGAAAATGGTGATACACCGAGCCGCGGGGCGCTCCGCTGCGGTTGAGCACCTCGTCGATCGTCACTCCCGCCGCTCCCCGCTCGCGCAGGACTTCGGCTGCGCTGGCGAGCATGCGGCGCTTCGTCGCACCGCGCTTGTGGCTTTCGCACAGTGCCATCGCGGTCGCCGAAGTGCGCGGCGTCATGCCGCCGGCTGCTCCGCTGCCGGCCGGGCACGCAGCTGCACTGGGCGCCACTGCGCGCTCTTGCGTCGCAATGCTTGGCAGTTGCGCCGCCAGGACCGCTTGAACGCCACGCCGGATCCGGTCACGTGCAGGCCGACGATGTTGAGCTCGATGACTGTCATGGCGCTATACCTCTTTCGGGAAGCCGGTGCAGGCTCCGCACCTCGACTATGCACCTCGACATAATCAAAGGTCAAACGGTCGTGACACTCCCGTTATAAATGGCTGCTCTTCCACTCTCTGACCACCGAAATTATGTTGGCGAGCATAGTATCGAGGAGGAGACACTCTTTGGCACCGCCGACGCTGCCGAGGGAGTGCAGTCGTTCATCGAACGGCGCCG
>JAFAWC010000305.1 GCA_019242135.1 Mycobacteriaceae bacterium
GGTTGACCCGCCGGTCAGGTGCGCAGTCACCAACGCGTGGGAGCACAGCCCGGCACCCGAACACCACGCCTTGGTGCCCGCCAGCGTCACCGCGTCACCGCTGCCGCGCGCACACAACGTCGCCCCAGGCGATTCGGCAGCCCACACGCCCCACAGCTGATCCGGGGCCGGGCTCTTCTCGCCGAGCTCGGCAAGAATCGCGACCGCGTCCGCGTGAGCTTCGGCGAGCCGTCCCGCCACGATGTCGATCTCGGCGAGGTCGGTGAGTCGGCTCCAGCGCCGCGCGGTGGCACCCGAACCCGGCAGCGGCAGGTCCAACATGCCCTCGGCTAGCCATTGCCGGATCAACGGGGCGCTCACGGGTGCTCCGTCGCTTGGGCCGACACCGTCTGCGACAGCTCGTTGAGGTGCTGTGCGAATCCGTCTGGGGCACGGGAGTTCGTGCGGTCCGAGGTTGCCACCGACAGCGCCGCGTCGCGGTGGATGCGGTACCCGCCGCGCTCGAACCGTGCGACCAGGTCCACGTCCTCGCCGGTTGCCAGCGCAGCGAAGCCGCCGACCCGCCAGTAGGCGTCGGCGCGACACCCCAGATTTGCGCCGTGTACATGGTCGTGGTTGAGTCCGTCCGCGTGGTAGCCACGCAGGTAACGCTGAGCCACGAGGGGGGAGTGGTGGCGCCACACGGGAATTCGGACCACCCCCAGCACCAGGTCGGCGTCGGCCGTCGTCTGACGCACCAGCCAATCCGGGTCGACGCGGCAGTCGGCGTCGGTCGTCGCGTACCAGCAGCGGGAAACATCTACGGCGGCAACCGATCTGGCATACCGGAATCCGGCTGCACGTGCGGCGCCGACATTTTTGGCATCGACTTCGATGAAGTGCACATCAGTGCCGAAGCTGCCGGCCAGATCGGCACTGCCGTCGTCACATGCATCGAGCACCACGACGACCCACACCGGCGCCGGTAGGCAGCTCGCGGCTGTCATCACCGAGCGCAGACATCCGTGCAGCAGGGCTGCCTCGTTGTGGGCCGGGATGACGACGACGGCGCCGCCGAGATCTTTCACGCCGCAGAGGTACCCGTTCGGGCGCCGTTTCACGCCGTCGGCATCGATGGCACGGTGTGTGAACCGGTCCGCAGCGGGTATGCGGGAGCGATGGAAACACCCGGGCTGGTCGTTATCGGCAGCGGACCCGCCGGGGTCAGCGCGGCCGAGGCGTTCCGAGCGCACGACGAGGACCTGCCGGTCACGATCTTGACCGCCGACCTTGCGGTCCCGTATGCCCGCCCGCCGCTGAGCAAGGAATACCTTCGCGGGGATAGTGACGACATCACGATGCACCCGATCGCCTGGTATCAGGATCGTTCGATCACGCTGGAGTACGGCGTCGAGGTGCAAAGCATTGACCTGTCCCTGCGCACGGTCATCGTCGATGGCACCGCCCGCCGTTACCAGCAGCTGGTGGTGGCGTCGGGTGCGCACCCGTCAGCGCCGCCGGTGCCCGGGGGTGGGCGTGCGCTGCAGCTGCGTTCGGCGGCCGACGCCGACCGGCTCAAGGTGGCCGCCTCAGCCGCCGGCTCCGCGGTGGTGATCGGGGCGGGCTTCATCGGTTGCGAGGCCGCGGCGTCGCTGGCAATGCGCGGCCTGACGGTGACGGTGGTCGCGCCCGACGTTGCGCCGCAGACCCGGCGACTGGGCGAAGAGGCCGCTCAGCGCCTGCTGTCGCTTCTGACAGCGGCCGGAGTGCGCTACGTCGGTGGGGTCAACGTCGAGGCGATGACCGACTCCGGGGTGCGGCTGGACAACGGCACGACGCTGCCGGCGGACCTGGTGCTCGCTGCCACCGGGGTGTCACCGGCCAGCGATCTGGCCCGCGACGCCGGGCTGCGCGTCGAGCAGTCGCGCATCGTGGTCGGCCCGGACATGTCAACGTCGGCGCCCGGCGTCTACGCCGCAGGCGACGTCGCGTTGGCCTACAACGTGACCGCGGGGCGCCATCTGGCGGTCGAGCACTGGCAGGACGCGGTCGATCAGGGCGCGATCGCCGGGGGGAGCGCGGCCGGTGCGGACGGCACATGGGATGGTGTGCCCGGCTTTTGGACGACGATTGGGCAGACGACGCTGAAGTATCACGCGTGGGGCGATGGCTATCAGTTCAGCCGGCTGGTGGACCGCGACGCCGGCTTCACGGTCTGGTATGAAAGCGACGGGGCCGCGGTCGGGGTGCTGACATGCGACGCCGACAACGATTACGACCTGGGCGAAACGTTGATCATGGAGCGCAAGCCGGCGCCGGTGCCGTCAAGCTGAGCTGACCCGCTGCAGAAACGTGTTGATCGTCGCGACGGTCTCGTCGGGCGCTTCGAACGGCCAGAAATGGCGCCCCGGGGCCGCCCATCTGCGACGACCCCCTGGCTGCAACCTTATCCCCGGCGCCGCGACGCGATCCGTGATCGGGCGAAGCACCCAAGTCGTTATCACGGGATTGCGTTGTGGGGGATCAGAGTCGGTGCATCTCGCGGGCCATGCGGGAGTGCTCCAGATAGTCCATCCGGGCGGGGTAGTGTCGCCGTTTGGGCGCTGAATCGGTGGGTTTGGCCGCCGAGGCGCCACGGCGCGTCCACCACCGTTGCCGGCGCGCCGGTACCGCGGCGGCCGTACTGAACATAACTTCTTGCTCGGTGATCAGCGTGGGTGCAGACGGTGCGACTTCGGTTGTGGCGAAAACCGATTCGATCAGAGCCTCCGCCTCGACGGTGATCTGGCCGTCGTCTGCGGGCTGCTGCGGGTCTTGGGCGAGGAGCTCGGTC
>JAFAWC010000345.1 GCA_019242135.1 Mycobacteriaceae bacterium
GTCCAATGCACTGTCGAGGCGCTCGGCGGGTTGGACGTCTTGGTGAACAACGTGGCGTTCCAACACCCCGTCGATGAGTTCACCGAGATCAGCGACGAGCAGTGGCGCCGCACCTTCGCCGTCAACATCGACAGCTTCTTTCATGTGACAAAGGCGGCAGTGCCGCATCTGGCCAACGGTGCGGTGATCATCAACACATCGTCGATCAACGGGCTGCGCGGCAACAAGAAGCTCATTGACTACTCAGCCACCAAAGGCGCCGTTCTGGCCTTGACGTACTCGCTCGCACAGTCGTTGTCGCAGCGTGGTATCCGCGTCAACTGTGTGGCGCCGGGTCCGGTGTGGACACCGCTGGTCCCGGCGACAATGAACGCCGATACGACCGATGACTTCGGCCAGCACGTGCCGTTCAGCCGTCCCGCGCAGCCAGATGAAATCGCGCCCAGCTACGTGTTTTTCGCGGCCGGCACGCTGTCGTCCTACTACAGCGGTGAAGTGCTCGCGCCTATTGGCGGTGAGACGCTGCCGGGGTGACCGCACGACCAGCGAGACCTATGTCACAACGCGTTGTTTGCCCAGGTGTGCGGCGCGTTTGCGTGTTGGGCGCCCCCGTGATGAGGTTTAGCCCCAGACGGCGAAGGGAATCAGAATCCCGTCGGGCAACGCGGCCCGCGCAGAGAAAGCAGCCAACAAGGAGGAATCCATGGCGGACAAGAGCGGACCCCAAGAAGCCGTTAAGGGCGTCGTTGAAGACGTCAAGGGCAAGGCCAAAGAGGCTGTCGGCACGGTGACCGGGCGCGACGACCTGGTCCGTGAAGGCAAGGCCCAGCAGGACAAGGCTGACGCCGAGCGCGATGCCGCCAAGAAGGAAGCTCAGGCGGAGGCAGCGCGCGGCGGCGCCAAGGCTGCCGAGGAGCGCCAGAAGTCCAACCAGTAGCTAATTGACACGCAATGGACCCAGTCCGAAAGGACTGGGTCCATTGCAATTCAGCGATAGTTCTCCGATGTTGACGGCGACGATCGGGATGCCCGATCGCAGACTCGTGCACGCGATCCACAGGCCGTTCCGCCGACCAATGCGCCGCGGCGGCAGGGTGAGCTGACCAACTTAGTTACCGCGCCGTGCCCGGCGAACGCTGGGCGGCTCGGCGTCGGCTGAACGCTGCCGGGCGACCGAAGCGACGCGCCGGCGTTCGGCGTACACGCACGCCGAGCCGACGGACACGGCCAGCACTGCCACCACACCCGCCGCGATCGCCCAGCTGGTGAGGCTCTGCGCCGCGGCGGCGAGGCACACCACAATTGCCAGCACTGCCAGTCCCAACAGCCCGTACCCGGGCAGACCCCGGCTGTCCTTCATGGCTTCGCCGGCACGCGGCAGGGTGGTGCGGGCGTGATCAGTCAGATCATCGCGCCAGTCAGGCACGGCAGCCTCCAGCGGGTCGACGGGTGGTCGATTGTTTAGACGGGCTACCCGGTTGTCAGACGCACAAAACCGACGGCGATGCCCGGGCGGGCGCGGCTATGAGGCGTGCCGATGGCGGTGGCCGGGATGGTCCGCCAGCCACCGCGCTTCGATCCGCCGCACCCGCCGATGCTCGACGATGAGCCAGGAAACGCCGCCGCTTGCCGTCAGGACGGCGGTCAAACCGGCCCAGAGCAGCAGTTCCGGATGGTGGTAGGCGAGCGCTGCCACGCAGCCGATGAGCGCGATGACGCCGACGGCGATCAGGAACAGGCCGGGCCAGAAGTAGACGTCGATCATCGACTCGCCGGCGTGCGGAATGTGTGTGCGGGAGTGATCCGTCGGATCGTGATGCGTGTCTCCCATCACTGTCTCCTTCGTTGAGATACCCCTAAGAATACTCAGCGAACGGGCCGACGGAAGCCCGAAAAGACCGTTGACCAGTCGTTACCTGTATGCCGGATCGTTGAAAGCGCCGCACGCCGACGCGATGTGCCGTGTTGCCCGCGCCGATCCTTCGGAGCGTCTGCCTGCCCTGGGCACCTCATCGAGATCGTTGAAGTCCTTGCCCGGCTAACGGTTTGCGGGTGCCCAAACGGTTACGACAAGAGGGCCAACGGTGCGGTCATCGTGAGCACCAGAAGCATTAGCACCAGCAGGAACCAGCCCGCGCCCTGCCATATCCACCATCCCCCGCGGGCGCGCCACACCCGAATGGTCCGCACGAAAGCCCACACCCCGCCGATGAACAGCACGATGGCCGGGCCGACGGCGAGCGTATTGCGCTGTAACGCACTGCAATTATGCAGCGCTCCCTCGCCGGTGCCGGTCTTGCAACCACTCATCCAGGCCATCGAACCCAGCAGTATCAGCAACGCGACGGCGACAAAC
>JAFAWC010000474.1 GCA_019242135.1 Mycobacteriaceae bacterium
AGACGGGCATGCGCAGGCCGCTGGCATGCAGGGCCGACGCGCCGGTTCAGCGACGCTATGCACACCGGTATGTGTCGACCCGACAACGAAACTCACGCCGCGGTCGCGCGGGCGTCGCAGATAACATGACACAGCAAGCCGGTGACGTCGAGGTTGTCCCCCAGTGCGGAAGGTGAGGTCGCCGCACGGTGTCGGCGGCTGCGCCTATGCTAGGCAGGCTGGGCTGTGGTGAAGCGCTTGTCGGTGTACCGCCGCAGATTGGCTAAGAACCGCCGAAATGCCAAGTTCATCAGTGGACCGGCCAGCGGTGACGAGAGCCGCGCCGGACCGACCAGGCGATTAGCGAGGGTCCATGTCAGCTGGCACCCGTGTGCGGTGGGCCGGATACGGTACTCTTCGGCGAACGCCGCCAGCGCCGAACTCGAACACTCGTTGAAGCGAAATGCCATGTACTTAACCGGTTCCCAGGCCAGGAATTCTTCGTTGCCAACGATGCCGCCACGCATGTCGACCACCCGCGTTGCCCCGACCCCGCGCGGCTGCGGGCTCGTCCACGTCACCTTGGTGATGACCGTGGCCCACCGGGGCCAGGCATCGGCGTCCGCGAGAACCTCCCACAGCTGCTCAGCGGTAACCGCGAGGTCCACGCTATTACTGAACCGGTGCGGAGCGGCAACGAGAAAGTCCAAGCCGACCCGCTCGCACGAAACCATCTGGTCCAACGATCATGCCTTCCTGGGCATTTCACCACGTTCTGTGCACCGCGCGGGCGGGCCGGTCGGGCACGCCGCACGACTTGCCATCGCGGTGACGATCACCACCCTGGTCGCCGCGGATGGGCCCCGACGGCCAGCGTTGACCAGTTTGCACACATCTAGTTAATGTGTGCAAGTGTCTCGCCACCAGGTCAGCCAGGCCAGACCCGTGCCGCGGGCACTGTTGACCGCCGCCAGCGACACGCTTCGCGAGCTGGGCCCGAGGCGGTTCAGCCTCACCGCGGTGGCCGAAGCCGCTGGCGTGTCGCGCGGCACTGTGCACAATGTGCTGGGCACTCGCGACGATGCCATCGCCACCGCGCTCAACCAGTTAGCCGCGGCGTTCGTCGAGACCATGTCAGCTGAGGTCGGCAAAGAGGCCAGCCTGGCCGAGCAGGTGGCAGCCGCCGCGGTGCTCATCTCGGCTCATCGGCGCCACTCCGATGGCAGGCCGCGCGGCATCAACCAGAGTGTGTTGGTTTTGCTATTGGAACACGGCGGGGAGGACTTGATGCGCCGCTCGGTGGACCTGTGGAAGCCACTGATCACCGCCGCGCGGCGCAGCGGAGAAGTCGCGCCGAGCATCGACGCGGTGCGCGCGAGTGAATGGATCATGCGAATCCTGTTCAGTTTCGAGCTGTTGCCCGCTATCGCGGTCAATCTGGACAGCCCTCGCGCGGTGCGCCGCTTCGTGAGTGACCACGTCGTGGCCGGCCTGACCCGAGGCCAGGGTGGATAAGCCCGACTGCGAAGTGGCGATCATCGGTGCCGGCCCGGGCGGCATCGCTGCTGCGAAACTACTGCAGGACAAGGGCATATCCGATTTTGTCATTCTTGAGCGAGGCCATGACTTTGGCGGCACGTGGCGTGACAATCATTACCCGGGGCTTGCTGTCGATATCCCCGTCGTGTGGTATCAGCTGTCGTTCGCGCCCAACCCGGGCTGGACGCGATTTTTTGCCTCCGGCCCGGAGATCTACCAGTATCTGCGCGACACCGCACGCCGACTGGGGCTATATGCGCATTTGCGCACCAACGCAGAGGTTAGCCAGCAAAGGTGGGACGCGGCGGGGGGCGTGTGGCGGCTAGCCATTAATGACCGCCAGTGGTTGTCGGCGCGCTTTGTGATCAGTTCGGTGGGCGGCTACGTCAACGCTAAGGAGGTGGCCGACCTCGACGGCATCGACGAATTCACCGGAACCGTTCTGCGGCCCAACGCCTGGGACGACGACTATGACACAGTCGGCAAGCGCATCGCCGTCGTGGGAACCGGATCCAGTGGTGTGCAGATTTCCGCGGCCGTGGCGGCGCACGCCGAGCATCTCGACGTGTATCAGCGCACCCCGGCGTGGGTGTTACCTAAGGTCGACTTCGCCGTTACACCCCGGGTGCGCAGCATGTTTGGCGCGCCCGGGGTGCTGCGCGGGTTCAATGCCCTGGGCCGATTTGGCATGGACGTCTTCATGGTTGCACCACTCGTGCATCTTCTGCCGCGTCTGCCGAGCGCGCTGCTGATGCGGCTGATGCCGCTGATCGATACGTGTTACCGGAAGATGTATCAGCTGCTGCTGTGGATGGTAGTTGATGATGCGGCGACACGGCGAGCCCTGCTGCCGCGCTATGGCCTGCTCGCCAAACGGCCCGTCATCTCCAGTAGCTTTTTGCCGGCGTTGAATAATCCCAATACGCAACTGATCACCGCGCCGATTCAGCGCATCACCCCGACCGGTATCCGAACCACCGACGGAACCGATCACCCTGCCGACCTGATCGTGCTGGCCACCGGCTATGAGTTGTGGACCGATCCCGAAACATATCGCCCGGGAGCGGTTTTAGGCCAGGACGGCTTCGACCTCGCCGAGTATTACCGTGGTCACGGGCTGCGTAGCTACGCCGGCACCGCGCATCCGCTGCTGCCCAACCGGTGGGAGATCGTAGGGCCGCTCGGGTTCGTCGGATTAGCCTGGCCCGACTTCGTCGAAACGATAGCAGCGCACGCCGTACGGATCATCGACGAGGCTCGGCGTCGCCACGCGGCGAGAGTCGCGGTCAGCAACGATGCGTTTGACCGCTGGAACGATCGGATGCACCGGCACGGTAAGGCCGTCCGCCTCTACCTCACGGCGTGCAATCCTGGGCTTTCCACCTATTTCGTGAATTCACAACACGACACCGTTTATCACCGCCCGCAAACGATCTTCGGATCACGCCGGTTCAGTCGGCGGTCATCGTTGAGCGACTACGAATTCGCACGCTGGTCCGTTGACCGGGCGCAGCCGGCGACACCGCCAAGGGGTTCTCGGCATGAATTCGCCTGAGCCAAGGTTGGCCGGCAAGGTCGCCTACGTGACAGGAGCCGCGAGGGGCCAGGGCCGGTCCCACTGCGTGCGGCTGGCCGGTGCGGGTGCTGACGTCGTCGCCGTCGACGCCTGCGCGCCGGTGGCTGAGCACAACGGGTATCCCGCGGCGCGGCCCGAAGACCTCGCCCACACGGCTGAGCTCGTCGAACGTGCAGGCGGCGTGGCCCTCGCCGAGCAGGTGGACGTGCGGGATTTGGCCGGGCAGCAGCAGGTGGTGTCGAAAGCGATTGAGCGATTCGGTCGTCTGGACATCGTGGTGGCTAATGCCGGTGTGCTCAATTGGGGTCGGCTGTGGGAGATTTCGGCGCAGCAATGGCAGGACACCGTCGACATCAATCTGACGGGTCTATGGAACACAATGAAAGCTGTGGTGCCCCCGATGATCGCGGCGGGCAACGGCGGTTCGATCATCACGATCAGCTCGGCGGCCGGCGTGAAGGCTGTGCCCGGATGTGGCCACTATTGCGCCAGCAAGTTCGGTGTCGTGGGTCTCACCAACTCGCTGGCGGTCGAACTCGGCGAGTTCGGCATCAGAGTGAACTCGGTTCACCCGTATGGGACCGACACCCCGATGGGCAACGACGTCTCGATGTATAAGGTCTTTCAAAACCACCCCCATTACATCCATAGCTTCTCGCCAGGTGCGCTGCCAACCGACTCGTTGGCCGACCCCGACCTGATCTCCGACATCGTGGTGTGGCTCGCCAGCGACGCTGCCGCTCTGATCACTGCGGCCCAGATTCCCGCCGACAAAGGCTACTTGAAGATTTAAGCCCTTCAGCCGGTTGGCATTCGGAGTATTGGATTCGGTTGCCCGCGGCAAGCAAGAGGTGTTGTCGAGAGCAACAGGCTCGGTGAGTTGTCACCGGGGACCCGACATCGTCTACAACCGCGCCTGCGACGCCGTCAACATCCGGTGGCCGCAAGCCCACACCGATCATTTGTGTGACCGGGCGCGAGCGGTTTTCGACAGACTTACCCAGGCCAACGGCGTGGACTCCGCAACGATATCTTCGACGGACAAGTGTTCGCCCCCAACACGGTTCACCCGCTGGGTGGCTGTGTGCGCGGCAGGCCACCGACAGGCTACGGGCGCGTCATCGGCTACGACAAGCCCCTATGCCCCCGACGCCTCGCTGCTTCCCGGGTACCTCGGCTGCAATCCTTTCATGCCCATCACCGCGCTCGCCGAACGCAACATCGAGGCAATGCTGCCTGGTCGGCGGTGAGGATCGAGTCGAGCATCGCAGGCGGCTGTGACGAAGTTTGCACGCCGAGTCGCAGTGGGCATGGGCCCCTCGTTACCGCGCCGCGCCGCGTTGACGCTTCTCCAGCAAGCCCAGTGTCACGACGATCCTGCGCCGCAGCTCGGCGGAGCTGCGGCGGTTATGCGCCAGGGCCGGCAGGTTGGACGCCAAGACATCGGTCAACAGCTCGCCGATCTGGTGGTCGCGTTCGACCGGAGCACCGTCGCCCATCACGTCGGCGAACATCTCGACCATCTGAAGCCGGACGTTTTCCACTTCGGGGCCCACGCTGGCGTCTGCGAAGACGTATGCACGCGCGACGGCGTCAGCCAGCAGCCGCCGCCGACTCATCGCGTCGAAGAGCCGCTGGATGGTGTGCCACACCCGCGTGTAGGGGTTGTCGATATCGACTAGGTGCGGCGGCAAACTCGCAGTGAAGTCGCGAAGCAAGTGTCCCAACGCGCACACCAGCAGATGTTCCTTGCCCGGGAAGTAGCGGTAGAGCGTTCCCATCGCGACACCGGCGCGTTCTGCGACGACCCGCATGTTGACCGCCTCGTAGCCGTCCTCGGCCATGGCCAGTCCGACCTCGAGAATCCGAAGACGACGGCGCCGCTGCTGGACGGTCAGTTCCTCGGGGGACGGAGCAGCCGTCACCGGCCATGGCCGCTGTGGGTCATCTGCACCCATCGACTTTGCCCCTCTACGGTGTGATGAGGTCGAGGCGGCCTGAGGCGACCCCGTACCGATTGACCCTGTGGCCGAACGTCGGTGATGTGTGCGGGCAAGCCGGCGGCCGCCCCGGAGGTGTCATTGTCCCCGCCCCCGGTAGGTCACCTTCAGTTCTTTGACACCGTTGATCCAGCCCGACCGCAACCGTTGCGGCTCGGCGATTCTGTCGATGTCGGGCAGCAGATCAGCGATCGCGTTGAACATCAGTTGGATCTCCATGCGCGCGAGGTTGGCGCCGATGCAAAAGTGTGCGCCGTTACCTCCAAATCCAAGGTGGGGGTTAGGATCACGCAGGATATCGAAGGCGAAAGGTCGCTCGAAGACGCTTTCGTCGTAGTTCGCCGAACTGTAGAACAGCCCGACGCGCTGGCCGCGCTTGACGCTGACCGCGCCCACCTGGGTGTCGGCTTTGGCGGTGCGCTGAAAGCAGTGCACCGGGGTGGCCCAGCGGATGATCTCCTCCACCGCGGTGTCCGGGCGTTGCGCCTTAAAGAGCTCCCACTGGTCGGGGTTGTCGAAAAACGCGTTCATGCCGTGGGTCATCGCGTTTCGTGTCGTTTCGTTCCCCGCGACTGCCAGCAGGATCACGAAGAAAGCGAATTCCTCGTCGCCGAGTGAATCGCCGTCAATGTCGGCTTCGATCAGGCGGGTCACGATGTCGTCGGCCGGGTTGCGTCGGCGCTCCTCGGCCATGTTGTAGGCGTAGGTCATCAGTTCGGCGTTGGCAACCGCCGGATCCACGCTGTTGTAGTCGGGGTCGTCGCTGCTGGTGATGGTGTTCGTCCACTCGAACAGCTTCTCCCGATCGGTCTCGGGCACGCCGATGAGATCAGCGATCGCCCGCAGCGGCAGCTTCATCGCGATGTCGTCGACGAAGTTGCCTGACGTCTTTTGCGCTGCGCCGGCCACGATATGGCGGGCCGCCTGTTCGAGCCTGTCCTCCAGTCCCGCGATCGCCCGTGGCGTGAACAGGCGCGAGACCAGCTTGCGCAGACGGGTATGGGCGGGCGGGTCGTGGTTGATCAGCAGCGCCTTGGTCAGCTCCAGTTGCTCAGAGGTCATCCCGTCGGGCAGCCGCATGATGGCACCCTGAAGATGTGTCGACCACAGCTCGCTGTTTCGCGAAATAGCCTTGATATCCTCGTGTTTGGTCACGACCCAATAACCTTCGTCGCCGAACACCGAGTCCTGTCCGGGTTGTGCGTTCCACCACACCGGTGCAGTTCTGCGCAGATGGGCGAATTCCTGCATCGGTATTCCGCGTTTAAGCAGATCCGGGCTGGTGAAGTCGAACCCCGCGCCGAACGGCGACTCGTCATTGATCACTGTCACCGGTTATCTCCTTCGTTGTGCTTCGCGCTGCGGTGCGGCGGCGATGTGCGGCGCACGTGCCGACACGGTCGTGCAGCAATTGAGTGGCGGGCAGCGCCGTCGAATTCGTCACGTTCACACCACAGTCAACGGCAGTGATTTTCGCGGCTGGAACACGAATGAGGCCCCGCCGCTGAACTTAGCGACGGCTACCTCGGCGGGCTCCTCTGCGGGCTGACTCCTCTTGACGTTGGCCTTCGTATCGACCACCGCGCCCGCCACGGCGGACGCGGCAGCGCTGACCGCCATGCAGCCGCCGGCGATCCCGAAGCCGACCACGACGACATCGACCGCATCCGACCAGCCCGACACCGTAGCGGCCGGAACAGCTTGGGGAATCTGGGCCGTCATGGCTCCTCCGTCGGATTGTCCGCGGCGCACCGACCGCGACCGTTGACCACCACCGC
>JAFAWC010000489.1 GCA_019242135.1 Mycobacteriaceae bacterium
TGACCTTGCCACCCAACCGAATTACCCCGCCGAGATCCGCGCGCCGCAAGGCACGTTGCCCGGTGTCTCGTCGTTTCAGATTCAGATCGCCGACTACGACATCCTCACCGCGGGCGACCGGCCCGACGTTCTGGTCGCGATGAACCCAGCCGCGCTCAAGGCCAACATCAACGACCTGCCCCGTGGTGGGCTGGTGATCGCCAACTCCGACGAGTTCACCAAGCGAAACCTCGCCAAGGTTGGCTACGAGGTCAACCCGCTCGACACCGACGAACTGGCCGAGTACGTCGTGCAATCGGTCCCGATGACCACGTTGACCCTCGGTGCGCTCGAGGAGATCGGCACCTCCAAGAAGGATGGTCAGCGCGCCAAGAACATGTTCGCGCTGGGACTGCTGTCGTGGATGTACGGCCGGCAGATCGCGTCGCAGGAGACATTCATCCGCGAGAAGTTCAGCCGAAAGCCCGACGTGGCCGACGCCAACGTGCTGGCACTGCGTGCGGGCTGGAATTACGGCGAGACCACCGAGGCGTTCGGCACCACGTTCGAGGTTGCGGCCGCCAAGCTGCCGCCGGGTGAATACCGGCAGGTGTCGGGCAACACCGCGCTGGCCTACGGCATCATCGTCGCCGGCCAGCTCGCCGGCACCAAGGTCCTGTTGGGCAGCTACCCCATCACGCCGGCCTCCGACATCCTCCATGAGCTGTCCAAGCACAAGAACTTCAACGTGATCACGTTCCAGGCCGAGGACGAGATCGCGGGCATCGGCGCCGCGATCGGCGCATCCTACGGCGGCGCGCTGGGCGTGACGAGCACGTCGGGCCCCGGCATCTCGCTGAAATCCGAGGCGCTCGGGCTGGCCGTGATGACCGAGCTGCCGCTGCTGGTGATCGACGTTCAACGCGGTGGCCCGTCGACCGGGCTGCCGACCAAGACCGAGCAGGCCGATCTGCTGCAGGCCCTCTACGGGCGCAACGGGGAGTCACCCGTGGCCGTGCTGGCCGCGCGGTCCCCGTCGGACTGCTTCGAGGTCGGCATCGAGGCGGCGCGCATCGCACTGACGTATCGGACGCCAGTCATTCTGCTGTCGGACGGGGCGATTGCCAACGGGTCCGAGCCGTGGCGCATCCCCGACATCAGCACCTTCAAGCCGATCGAGCGCAATCTCGCCGAGCCCGGTGAGGACTTCCAGCCCTACAAGCGCGACCCGGAGACGTTGGCCCGCCAGTTCGCGGTCCCCGGCACCCCGGGTCTGGAACACCGCATCGGCGGGCTGGAGACGGCCAGTGGCTCGGGCAACATCTCCTACGACCCGGCCAACCATGATCTGATGGTGCGCCTGCGCCAGGGCAAGATCGACGGGATCCCGGTCCCCGACGTCGAGGTTGACGACCCGACGGGCGACGCGGAGCTGTTGTTGATCGGCTGGGGGAGCAGCTACGGGCCGATCGGGGAGGCGTGCCGGCGCGCGCGTCGCAACGGCATCAAGGTTGCCCACGCGCATGTGCGGCACCTGAATCCGTTACCCGCCAACCTCGGCGACGTTTTGCGGCGCTACCGCACCGTGGTGGCACCCGAGATGAATCTGGGCCAGCTCGCGCTGCTGCTGCGCGGCAGGTATCTGGTCGACGTGCAGTCGGTCACGAAAGTCAAGGGCGTTGCGTTCTTGGCCGACGAGGTCGAAGACCTCATCGACGCCGCCCTCGACGGCTCGCTGACCGAAAGAGAAAACAATAAAGCCAAATTCGCTAGGTTGGATGGTAGCGAGTGGATAAGTAAGCGGGAATTGGTTCATGACTGACGTGATCGGCACAGATCTGAGGCTCACCGCGATCAGCGGCGTGCCCACCACTGACCAGCCACAGAAGGCAAAGGATTTCACCAGCGATCAAGAGGTCCGCTGGTGTCCGGGCTGCGGCGACTACGTCATCCTCAACACGATCCGCAACTTTTTGCCCGAGCTGGGCCTGCGGCGCGAGAACATGGTCTTCGTCAGCGGCATCGGATGCTCGAGCCGGTTCCCCTACTACCTGGAAACCTACGGCGTGCATTCCATCCACGGCCGCGCACCGACGATCGCCACCGGCCTTGCGGTCGCGCGCGAGGACCTGTCGGTGTGGGTTGTCACCGGCGACGGCGACGCTCTTTCGATCGGTGGCAACCACCTGATCCACGCGCTGCGCCGCAACGTCAACCTGACGATCCTGCTGTTCAACAACCGCATCTACGGGTTGACCAAGGGCCAATACTCCCCGACGTCGGAGATCGGCAAGGTCACCAAGTCCACCCCGATGGGTTCACTGGACCAACCGTTCAATCCCGTTTCCCTGGCGCTGGGCGCCGAGGCCACGTTCGTCGGCCGTGCGCTGGACTCCGACCGCAAGGGCCTCTCGGAGGTGCTGCGGGCGGCGGCGGCGCATCGCGGGGCGGCGTTCGTCGAGATCCTGCAGGACTGCCCGATCTTCAACGACGGCTCCTTTGACCTGCTGCGCAAGGAGGGCGCCGAGGAGCGCCTCATCGGCGTCCGCCAGGGCGAACCGATCACGTTCGGCAGCAACGGCGAATTCTGCGTGGTGCGTTCGGGATTCGGCCTCGAGGTCGCCAAGACCGCCGACGTGGCCGCGGATCAGATCGTCATGCACGACGCCACCGCCCAGGACCCGAGTTACTCGTTCGCGTTGTCGCGGTTATCCGACCAGGCTCTCGAACACACGGTGATGGGTGTCTTCCGCCAGGTTCAGCGCCCGACCTACGACGACGGCGTCCGGATGCAGATCCGCGACGCGCGGGAGGCGACCGCGCACGACACCGCCGCGCTGCAGTCGCTGCTGCGGGGGCGCGATACCTGGACGGTCGACTGACGTGTCGGCGCTGGCCGGCCTGGCTTCAGTGGTGCTGGCGGGCGGAGCGTCGCGTCGCATGGGCCGAGACAAGGCCACCTTGCCCTTTCAGGGCGCCACCCTCGTTGAGCACATCGTCGAGGTGGTCGGCGAGCGGTGTGCGCCGGTCTTCGTGATCGCCGCGCCCGGCCAATCCCTGCCGGCCCTCGACGCCGCGGAAGTGCTGCGCGACGACGTGCGGGGCGTCGGCCCGCTGGTGGCGACCGGCCGGGGCCTGCGCGCTGCCGCGGAGGCCGGCAGTCAGTGGGCTTTCGTTTGTGCGGTCGACATGCCGCTGCTCGACGCGGCGCTGATCGACATGCTTGTTGACCTGTCGAAGA
>JAFAWC010000513.1 GCA_019242135.1 Mycobacteriaceae bacterium
GTACCAGACCGGTGTCGGTGAGGATGTTGACGAAGATGTCCTTGGATCCCTTGGCCTGCGCCTTATCCCGGTCGTGGTGGACGTCCTGGTAGTCGCGGGTGGCGATCGCCGTCGAAACGATGAACGTCGGATCGCCATAGAGCGACAGCTCGGGCAGCGTGGTGCCCACTTCCACCGGTGGGGCATCGGACTGCGCTGCGCTCATCGGTGCCGTCTCCTCTTCGCGCGAGCGCTCATCGGTCGGGCTCCCATGCGTACAGCGTCCACGCCGGTCCGGCATCGGCGGCGGGAAAGTCGATATAGATTGCGCGAACGGGCATTCCGATCTCCACGGCGGCGGGGTCGACATTGCGCAGCTCGCCGAGCATCCGCACGCCTTCGTCGAGCTCGACGAGGGCGATCACGAACGGCAGTGTACGGCCGGGCACCTTCGGTGCATGGTGGACCACGAAGCTGAACACCGTGCCCGTGCCGCTTGCGACGACGTAGTCGATGGGCTGCTGCGGGTCCTGCCAAATCGCCGGCACCGGTGGATGCTGCAGAGTGCCGTCGGGGCGCTTCTGGATGCGCAGCTCGTGCGCGTTCACGCCGTCCCAGAAGAACTTGGTGTCCCGCGATGACGCCGGGCGCATCATGGCGTCGGCATCAAGGTCGTCGGGAACTGTCGCAGCGAGCGCCTCATCGGCCTTGGGCTTGAACTTGAGGATGCGCCAGTTCATCTCGGCGACGTCCTCGTCGCCGACCTGCCAGGTGATTTTCTGGGTGATGAAGAAGCCCTCACCCAGTGCGGTCTGCTTGGGACCTGCGACGTCGGTCAGCTGGGCGGCGACGCTGACCTCCTCAGCGGGACGCAGATACCGGTGGTAGGTCTGCTCGCAGTTGGTCGCGACCACACCGATGTAGCCTGTGTCGTCGAACAATTCGAGAATCTTTGTCAGCGGGTCGTCGGGTGCGCGGACGCCGGCCAGGCCCATCATCGTCCACACCTGAATCATCGCCGGCGGAGCGACGATGCCGGGATGGCCGGCCGCCCGGGCCGCCGCCTCATCGACGTAGATCGGGTTCCTGTCGCCCATCGCGTCGACCCAGTGGTGAATCATGGGCTGGTTCACCGGATCCCGGCCGCCGCGCGGCTTGCTGCGGCCCGCGGCCTTGATCTGTTCGGCGGCCTTCTGGATGTCTTCGATCGCGGTCAAGTCAGCGTCCCTTACCGCGGCACCCGGGGGACTTTGAGGCCGGAGGCCGCAATCATCTCCCGCATCACCTCGTTCACCCCGCCACCGAACGTGATCACCAGGTTGCGCTTGGTCTGAGAGTCGAGCCAGGTCAGCAGCTCGGCGGTGTCCGGCTCGGCAGGATTGCCGTATTTGCCGACAATCTCCTCGGCCAGCCGCCCGACATACTGAACGCGCTCGGTACCAAAGACTTTGGTCGCTGCGGCGTCGGCCACGTTGATGTCCTCACCGGCGGCGGCCACCTGCCAGTTCAGCAATTCGTTGATCCGCCAGATCGAATGAATCTCGCCCAGTGCCCGTTTCACATCATCATGGTCAACCGGCGTGACACCGTCACCACCCGGCTTCGACGCCCACGCACGGACCCTGTCGTAGATGCCTGCGAATCGACCGGCCGGGCCGAGCATTACCCGCTCGTTGTTCAGCTGGGTGGTGATCAGCCGCCATCCGCCGTTCTCCTCACCCACCAGCATGTCCGCCGGCACCCGCACGTCGTTGTAGTACGTCGCGTTGGTGTGGTGCGCACCGTCACTGAGGATGATCGGCGTCCACGAGTAACCGGGATCCTTCGTGTCCACGATGAGAATCGAAATGCCCTTGTGCTTCACCGCATCCGGATCCGTGCGGCACGCCAACCAGATGTAGTCGGCATCGTGGGCGCCAGTGGTGAAAATCTTCTGACCGTTGACGACGTATTCATCGCCGTGGCGCACCGCCGTTGTGCGCAGCGACGCAAGGTCGGTGCCCGCTTCCGGCTCGGTGTACCCGATTGCGAAGTGCAGCTCACCGGCCAGGATCGCCGGCAGGAACTTCTTCTTCTGAGCCTCGCTGCCGTACACCTGCAGCGTGGGTCCCACCGTCTGCAGCGTCACCGCCGGCAGCGGCACGTCGGCCCGGTGGGCTTCGTTGACGAAGATCTGCTGTTCGATCGGGCCGAAGCCGAGGCCGCCGAACTCCTTGGGCCACCCGACGCCAAGCTTGCCGTCCTGCCCCATCCGCCGGATGAGCGCGCGATAGGCCTTGCCATGCCGGTCGGTTTCCATCTCCTTCGCCTCGTCGGACGAGATCAGATTCGAAAAGTATTGCCGCAGTTCGGCTTGCAGCTGGCGCTGCTCGGGGGTCAAGTCGATGAACATTGCGCTCCCACCAGGTCGAGACGATGCGACGGGCCGCCCAGCTGCCTGGTCAGGTCCTTGATCGTGGAGTAGTACTGCGCCATCGGGTAGGTGATGTCCATGCCCATACCGCCGTGCAGGTGGTGACAGATCTGCATGACCGGGGCAGCCTGCGAGGCCAACCAGTAGCCGAGGACATCGAGATCGTCGTCGGCATCGCGGCGCTGCGACAGCCGCCACGCGACCGACGTTGACGCCAACGTGATTGTGCGCGAAGCGATGTAGACCTCGGCGAGCTGCGCGGCGACGGTCTGAAACGTCGACAGCGGCTTGCCGAACTGGTGTCGGTTCGCCACGTAGTCGGCCGTCAATCGCAACGCGCCTGCCACCAGGCCCGCGGCGTAGGCGCCGATCATCGCCAGCACCAGTTGGTTCACCCGACGCGGACTCGTGGCGGTCAGTTCGCTGTCGATTTCGGCGTCCGAAAAGGTGACGACACACTCCTGCGAACCGTTGGACGTCGGCGATTCGGTCAGCTGCACGCCAG
>JAFAWC010000602.1 GCA_019242135.1 Mycobacteriaceae bacterium
CCGGCGCGGGAGAACACGAAAACGATCGCGGGCAACAACGCGCTGTGATCGAGCGCCGAGATCACGTCGGGTCGGGACGGCGTGTGGTACAGGCGTGGCCGCGGTCCGCGGCCACGACCCCGCGGGTCCGCGCCCAGCAGCCGGTCGGCCTCGCGCCGGTTGGCGATGTGACGCAGCAGCTGCGGGTTGACCACATTGCCGCGCCCGGCGTCGTCGGGGCCGACGTCGGAGTAGTCGAACAGGTCGAACAGCCGCTTGCCGACCATCATGTGCTGCCACAGCGGCACCGGGCGGCGTTCGTCGACGACGACGGTGGTGTCGCCGCGCACCGTTTGGATCCAACCGCCGAACTCCTCGGCATTGGACACCGTTGCCGACAGACTCACCACGCGTACCTCGTCGGGCAGGTGCAGTATCACCTCTTCCCACACCGCACCGCGCATCCGGTCGGCAAGAAAGTGCACCTCGTCCATGACGACGTACAAAAGCCCGTGCAGGGCATCGGAATCCGCGTACAGCATGTTGCGCAGGACTTCGGTGGTCATCACCACCACTGGGGCGCCGGGATTGACCGACTGATCGCCGGTGAGCAGACCGATCCTCTCGGGGCCGTACCGGCGGACCAGGTCGGTGTGCTTCTGGTTGCTCAGCGCCTTGATCGGGGTGGTGTAGAAGCACTTGCGGCCCGCATCCAGGGCGAGATGGACGGCGAACTCTCCCACCACGGTCTTGCCTGCGCCGGTCGGCGCGCACACCAGCACACCGTGTCCGGATTCCAGCGCCGAACACGCCGTCACCTGGAACGGGTCCAGCGTGAACGGCAGCAGCGCAGAGAAGTTCGCCAACTCCGAATTGGCGGTGATCGCGGTCATCTCCGGTTACGGCACCGTCGACGGCGGCCCGATGGACGAGGCTTCGTCATCGGCGACGGCCCAGCCTGCGGCCGCGTCCCGTTTGGCCTTGCGCTTGTCGTGTATCCGGGCCACCTGGATGGCCAGCTCCAGCAAGATGGTCAGGGCGAGCCCCAGCGCGACCATCGAAAACGGATCCGATCCGGGCGTCGCGAACGCCGCGAAGACGAACATGGCGAAGATCAGCCCGCGCCGCCACGACTTCAACCGGGCGTAACTGAGCACCCCGATGAGGTTGAGCATGATGATCAGCAGCGGGAACTCGAAGCTGACGCCGAACACCAGCAGCAGATTGAGCAAGAAGCCGAAATACCGGTCGCCCGACAACGCGGTGACCTGCACGTTGCTGCCGACCGTCAGCAGGAAGTGCAGCGCCTTGGACAAGACGACATAGGCAAGCACGGCTCCGGACACGAACAGCACCGCCGCGAAGCCCACGAACACCACCGCGAACCGGCGTTCGTTCTTGAACAGCCCCGGCGTGATGAACGCCCATAGTTCGTAAAGCCACACCGGACAGGCCAGCACCACGCCCGCGGCCAGCCCGACCTTCAGGCGCAGCATGAACTGGTCGAACGGCGCGGTGGCAAGCAACCGGCAGCCGCCGTCGGCGCTGATGTCGGCCCGGGCGGACGCCGGCAGTGCGCAGTAGGGATGTCGCAGCCATTCACCGAGGCTCTGCACGCCGAAAAACCCGTGGCTGTACCAGAAGAACCCGAAGATCGTCGTGACGCCCACCGCCAGCATCGAGATCAGCAGTCGGGTGCGCAGTTCCCGCAGGTGATCGACGAGCGACATCGTCCCGTCGGGGTTGACGCGACTACGGCGGCGGCGAGGGTCGAGCCGGCGCAGGAAACCGGGGGTCTTCACAGGCGGTTGTCAGTGGCGCCGCGGCGGGCGGCTTATGGTGACGGCCGTGGGCCTCAGGCCGGCCGGGCGTCGGTGTGGTTCGGGTCGGTAGCCCCGGAAGCCTCGGTGGCCGACGGATCTACCCGCTCGGACTGCACGGGGTTGGGCTTGGGCGTCTCCTCGGACTTCCCGTCGTGCTGCAGCTCCCGGATCTCGGACTTGAAGATGCGCATCGATCTCCCAAGCGAACGAGCGGCGTCGGGCAGCTTCTTTGAACCGAACACAAGAACGAGCACCGCAAGCAGCACCAGGATGTGCCAAAACTGTATGCCGTTAGCCCACATGGCTGACCTCCAGACGTCTCTACGATGTTACCGCAGCGATCGGGCGTCATAGGCTGACAGCGCCGCCGCGGCGCTGCGTCGCACCTGTGCGGCCAGCGACTCCGGTGCGAGCACTTTGACGGCGGAGCCGAAGCCCAGCACCAGCCGCGCCATCCACTCCTCGGAGGCGTACGTCATCTCCGCTTGGCAGGATCCGTCCGGCAGTTCGCGCACCATGCGCATCGGGTAATAGTCGAACATCCAGGTCGCGCCCGGCGCGACGTGTAGCGTCGCCGACGGCAACGACGGGTCGGCATCGAACAATGACGTGTCGGGGCCCGCCGCCACGACGGGTGGCGGCGGCGCCGACGGTTCGTCGAGCACGTCGGCGGCGTCGATGCGGTCGAATCTGAACAGTCGCACGCCCTCGGCGCCGCGGCACCAGGCCTCCAGGTAACTGTGGTCGCCGACGAACACGATGCGGACGGGGTCGACGATGCGCCGTGACGAAGTGTCGTGCGACGCCGAGTAGTAGTCGATCGCCAGCGCGCGGCGCCGGCGCACCGCGTCGCGCACCGCCGCCGCCGCGGGGCGCTCCGCGGCGGTGGTGGTGGGGTGCTGCGCGGACACCTGCGGGTCTCCCCCGGCGGCGGATTCAATCTTCGCGATCGCGCTGCGGGCAGCCTGCGGATCGACCATGCCGGGCACTTCTTGAAGCGCGCGCAGTGCGACCAGCACGGCGGTCGCCTCGGTCGAGGTGAGCCGCAGCGGCCGGTCCATGCCGGCGGAGAACGTCACCTCGATGCTGTCCTCCGAGAACGACAGGTCGATGAGGTCACCCGGGCCGTAGCCGGGCAGCCCACACATCCACAGCTGGTTGAGGTCGGTCATCAACTGCTTGGTGCTCACGCCCAGGGCGGCGGCGGCCTCGGCGGCGCTGATCCCCGGGTTGGCCTGGAAGAACGGCACCATGTTCAGCAGCCGCACCAGCCGATTGGAAAGTGGGCTCATGCGGGGACCGGACCTGCCTGTGCACGCAACCGGGCGATCACCTCGTCACGCAGCGATTCGGGCTCGAGCACCACGGCGTCGGCGCCGTAACCGGCGACCTCCCGGGCCAGTCGG
The DNA here is from genome assembly GCA_019242135.1 of Mycobacteriaceae bacterium. GTDB lineage: Bacteria > Actinomycetota > Actinomycetes > Mycobacteriales > Mycobacteriaceae > Mycobacterium. The sequence continues at coordinate 3,209 of JAFAWC010000602.1, forward strand.
TCAACCGAGCCGATGTCGATGGCGATCACGTCACCGTCGCGGCCGCCCAGCGTCATCTGCTCGACCGCGGAGCCGGCACGACGCAGCGCGGTGGCACGCCCGGCGGCGACCCACACCCGGGCCGCCACCCCGGTCGGCGCCTCACCGACGACCTTCGCGACGATGTCGCGCAAGTCGACGTCGGCAGGCTTGCGCACGGCGCCGACGGGCCCGATCGGGTTCACCTCCGCACCGACGCGCGACAACCGGAAGGTGCGCACCGCGTCGCGGTCGCGGTCGCGGCCGACCAGATACCAGCGGCCGCGGTCGGTGACCACGCCCCACGGCTCGACCGTGCGCGTGGTGTACGGCTCGACCCGCGAGGCGCGGTGCTGAAATTGAACGGCCTGGCCAGAGTCGATGGCACTCAACAGGATTGGGAGTACTGCCTCCGAGCCGCGGATGCCCGGCAGGGCCGACGCCGACGCGATCGAGATGGAGGCGCTGGAGGGATCAGTGGCTTCGATCTCGACGCCGGCGGCGCGGAGCTTCAAAAGTGCGCCCTGAGTGGCAGTGATGAGTTCCGGTGATTGCCACAGCTGCACCGCGACGGCAACGGCCGCCGCCTCCTCGGCGGTCAGGGCGATATCGGGCAGCGCATAGGCGTCGCGCTTGATCCGGTAGCCCTCGGTCGGGTCGAAACTCGAGACCCGGCCGATCTCCAGCGGAATTCCCAGGTCGCGCAGCTCGTTTTTGTCGCGCTCGAGCATTCGGCTGAACGCGTCGTCGGTAGGGCAGTCCGCGTACCCGGCGACGACCCGGCGGATTCTTTCGGCGGTGAGGTAGGAGCGGGTGGACAGCAGGGCGATGACAAGGTTCATCAACCGCTCGACTCTGGAGATCCCCACCCGCACCAGCGTAGGTGCTCACATGCTGGCGATCAGCCGCTTAACACGCTCGTCGACGGACCGGAACGGGTCCTTGCACAGCACCGTGCGCTGCGCCTGGTCGTTGAGTTTGAGGTGCACCCAGTCGACCGTGAAGTCTCTGCCGGCCTCCTGAGCGGCGCTGATGAACTCGCCGCGCAGCTTGGCTCGGGTGGTCTGCGGCGGGGTGTCAACCGCGTCCTCGATCTCCTCGTCGGTGGTGACCCGGGCGGCCAGACCCTTGCGTTGCAGCAGGTCGAAGATGCCGCGACCGCGCTTGATGTCGTGATAGGCCAGGTCCAGCTGAGCGATCTTCGGATCGGAAAGCTCCATGTCGTAGCGGTCCTGGTAGCGCTGAAACAGCTTGCGTTTGATGACCCAGTCGATCTCGGTGTCGACCTTCGCGAAGTCCTGGCTCTCGACCGCGTCGAGTTGGCGCCCCCACAGGTCGACGACCTGCTCGATCTGCGCGTTGGGCTCGCGCGTCTGCAAGTGTTCGACGGCACGGGCGTGGTACTCCCGCTGAATGTCCAGAGCGCTCGCCTGCCGGCCGCCCGCCAGCCGAACGGGCCGGCGGCCGGTCAAGTCGTGGCTGACCTCGCGGATGGCGCGGATGGGGTTGTCCAGCGAAAAGTCGCGGAAGGCCACACCCGATTCGACCATCTCCAGCACCAGCGCGGCGGTGCCGACCTTGAGCATCGTGGTGGTCTCGCACATGTTCGAGTCCCCGACGATCACGTGCAGCCTGCGGTACTTCTCGGCGTCGGCGTGCGGCTCGTCGCGGGTGTTGATGATTGGCCGGCTGCGGGTGGTGGCCGACGAGACACCTTCCCAGATGTGCTCGGCACGCTGGGACAGACAAAACGTCGCGGCCTTCGGCGTCTGCAGCACCTTGCCCGCTCCGCACACCAGCTGCCGGCTGACCAGGAACGGGATCAGCACGTCAGCCATCCGGCTGAACTCGCCGTGTCGGGCGACCAGGAAGTTCTCGTGGCAGCCGTAG
>JAFAWC010000605.1 GCA_019242135.1 Mycobacteriaceae bacterium
TGGAGGTCCCGGACGGCCCACAGCCGATCTCCTCGGAGCCCGCGAGCGCCTATGTCGACGTACTCGACCTGTTCACCGCCCAGAGACTTGACCGGATAACGCCATAGCTGAGCCACTTCGCCCATTGTCATCCCCATACATTAGGCCGCGATCGCGTGAGGGCTGGGGTCCCGTCAACCGCCCGCAGGGTCGCGGTGAGCGGCGAGTGGCTGCGACGCGGGAAGCACGGGTTGGGACCGCTTGGTACGGTGAAGTACCAGGGCCACGGTTCGATCTTGAAATGGAGACCTCATGGCAAAAAGTCATCCCAACAGCGCTCCTGGCGTGCCGATGCTGTTCCCGGTCTGGCTAGACCGCCTCCAGGTCAAGTACATGAATCCCGCGGTCCGGCGGGTTGCGCGCTTTCTGCCAACGTTCGCGGTGATCACACACCGCGGTCGCAAGTCGGGCAGAAGCTATGGGACCGTCGTGAACGCCTACCGCAAGGGCGGCGTGCTGGCGATCCTGTTGGGCCACGGCAAAGCCGACTGGGTCAAAAACGTGCTGGCTGCTGGCGAGGCCGAGGTGCGCCTGTTGGGGCGGGACCTGCATATCACGAACCCACGGGTGGTGCCCGCCGGCGCCGCTGCCGACGGGCTGCCGTGGATCGCCCGCGTGGGAGGGCGTCGGATGGGTGTGCTTGTCGCAGACATCGCCTGAAATCCCGTTGAGGTAGGCCCGACATGGCGATCCTGGGCCCTAACGACCTCGAGATGAACGCCACGGCGGCCATCCCGCGCGCGTCGTCACCGCTGGTTACGTGTCGCGGGCGAGTCTGGTTCCGCACCATGGGTATGGGGGACTTGCTTTGGGTTAAGACGCGGTTCGTGAGCAAAAGCCCCCGGCATCTGCGTTCGCGTGGCGGGGGCTTTCGCGGTTTCGGCAGGCTACGCGGTGCGGCGGATGCCCCGCTTCAGCAATAGTTCGCGTTCGGACTCGCTCAGTCCGCCCCAGATGCCGTAGGGTTCGCCGACGGCCAGCGCGTGAGCACGGCACTGGGCGATCACCGGGCAGCGGCGGCACATCTCCTTGGCCCGCATCTCGCGCGCCATCCGCGCCCGGCCGCGTTCGCCATCCGGATGGAAGAACATCGACGAATCGACGCCCCGGCAAAGACCGTGCATCTGCCAGTCCCAGATGTCCGCGTTCGGTCCTGGGAGCTGCTGCGGCTGTGGCATGGAAAACCCCTCTCGCCGAGTCCAATTGGGTTGACCCTGCACTGGACGGTGAGTTGTGGAACGATCCGAGCACGCGTCGCCGATGACTACTCGTGCAGACAAGGTAGGGGTGCTTACGAAAGCCAGTCAATAGCTGCGCCGTGTGCTAAACCACATAATCGCAGTTCGAGAATTTACGTCATGTTCATCATTGAGGCCCGTTGGCAATGCCGAATGTGGTATCGGCGACACGGCCACATTGGCAGCCAACAGATTTGCCCTGTTCGGCGCGCGCTGTGTCGCCCGGAGATTCCACAGACTCAGGAGCCAGTTGACGCGCCGTTAACATCCACAGCACAAACTGTTAACCAACGTTGGTGAGGGCCAAATTAGTTCATGGACGAGCACCGACGCGAACGCGCCGAGACTACGGTCCACCAAAACGAGCTGCTGACGGCGGCGTTCGGCGATAACCCGGCGCGGTGGCCACTGCCCGTCGCGACAACACCGCACGAACGGTGGTTGCGGGCCGTCGCGGCCGGCGCGCAGGGTCGCTACGGCACCGCGACAGCGGAGCTGGCAGCGTTGCGGCGTCAGGTGCAAAGCGGCAGGTTGGCCTCGCTCGGGCACAGCACGACTGCGTCGTTTTTGCGGCAGCTCGGCGGCCACCGCGAGGCGCGCCGCCACGACGGTAGGGCGCTGGCAGCCGCCGGGTCCGATCCGGAAGCCGTCGTCGACGCTGTAGTGGGCCTGGCGGCCGACGCGCTGGGCATCCGGCGCTTCGCGGCGTCGGCGGCACTGCTCGACCGGGCCCGGCCAGTCATCGACGCCTCACCGGGACCGGCTCGATCGCGATTGCGCTGGCAGTGGGTGGCTGCCGAACTGGCGATGGTACGGGGCCAAGGCGACGACGCGGTCCGGCACGCCGAGCGGGCCGGCGAGCTGGCGGGTCATCAGCCGTCCACGCGTCACGTGGTGAAGACGCAGGTCGTCCTCGCGGCCGCCCTGTGCAGCGCCGGGCGGATCGCCGAGGCGCAATCCGCCGCGGAAGACGTCCTCTCCGCGTCGCGTGGCCTCGGCCTCGTTCCGCTGCAGTGGGCGGCGGCGAGTTTGCTCGTCGACATCGGCAGCAACAACTTGCCGGCCGATGACGTGGCCGCGATCCGTGACGAGTGCGCAGAAGCCATCCGGCACGCCGGAGGCGTTTGGCGTCGCTAAACGGTGTTGAACGTTGTTGGATCGTTATTGTCAATACGTCGCCGGGAAGCACTCGGCACGTAACGTTTAGGACGCCGTCGTCGATGACAGATTCGGGAGATCGCCTCGATGCTGTCGTTGCTGACGCGGTGGCCGGGGATCGCGGCGCACTCCGCGAAGTGCTGGAGATCGTTCGTCCGATCGTGGTTCGGTATTGCCGCGCGAGGTTGGGGACGGCCGAACGCAGCGGTCTATCAGCTGACGATGTGGCTCAGGAGGTGTGCTTGGCCGCCATCACGGCGTTGCCTCGCTACAGGGATCAGGGGAGGCCCTTCTTGGCATTCGTGTACGGCATCGCGGCCCACAAGGTGGCAGACGCCCACCGTGCGGTCGTGCGTAACCGTGCCCAGCCCACCGACGAGCTTCCCGAGCGTCCCACCTTCGAGGCTGGGCCCGAGCAGATGGCGCTGGACGTCGAGTCGTCTGCCCGGATGAACGCCCTTCTTCAGGTGTTGCCCGACAAGCAGCGCGAGATCCTGATCTTGCGGGTGGTCGTCGGGCTGAGTGCCGAGGAGACGGCTGAGGCGGTCGGCACTTCTCCAGGTGCCGTGCGAGTCGCGCAGCATCGTGCGCTGACCCGGTTGCGGGAAGAAATCATCGCGGCGGGGCGTGACTATGGCTGAATACGACCCAGGCCTCGACGGGATCATGCGTACCGACCGCTTCGTCGATGCGCTTGCATCCGGCGCGCGGATGTCATCAGTGGATCCGCTGTCAGCGATGCTGGGTGCCTGGCGGGACGACGTGCGAGATCGGCCAGATTCTCAGGTGGTGAGCCTCGCGCAGGCGTCCGCCGCCCTGGCGGGTGTGCAGGAACCCGCGCGGCGCCACCGTTTTGGGTTGACCTTGGTAGGTGCGACGGCAGCCGCGGTGTTGTGCCTCGGTGGCTTCGGCGCCGTTGTCTACGGGGCCGGACCCGGCGACACGCTCTATGGGCTGCGGAGCGTGTTGTTTGGCGAGCCGACGACGTCTCGCAACGACGCCGTCGTACTGGCCGCACAAACGGAGTTGGCGCAGGTGCAGCAGCTGGTTGACCAGGGCCAGTGGGACCAGGCACAAGACAAGCTGACGACCCTGGCCCCCACCGTGCAAAACGTCGACGACGTGCAGAGCAGGCAGCAGCTGGCCGAGCAGTACAACTCGCTCACTGCCAAGGTCATCCAACGAAATCCCGCGGCGACGCCACCGTCCCCCGGTGCGCCTGCGCCGGTAAATCCGGGTTCGCCCCTCACGTTCTTGCCAGTGCCGGTGATCCAGTCGACTCCCGCGGCGCCGTCGTCGATCTTGAATCCGGCCGCGACGACGGTTCCGACGCCCGCGCCGTCGACCGGTCCCTTGCCGACGTCCACGGTGCCAGCGCCGAATTCGACGGTGACGGCGCCGACGTCGGCGGTGACGGTGCCCACGTCGGCGGTGACCGCGCCGAGTTCAACGGTGACGGTGCCGACGTCGACGGTGACGACGTCGACGGTGCCGAGTTCGACGGTGACGGTCCGGACTTCGGCAGTGCCCTCGCCGACCCCGACAAGCGCGCCGCCGGCCCCGCCGTCGCCCTCGCCGTCGACGACGATACTGCGGACAACGGTGCCCACCACGACGCCCGCCGCGCCGGCCCCCGCAGCTCAGCCGCCGCCATCAGTGCCGGTCACTGTGACGACGCCTGCCGCCCCGGCCAGCGCAACGGCCCCGACAGTGCAGCCGGCGCCATCGGTCCCAGTCACGGTGACGACGACGCCCGCCGCCACCCCGCAACCGACGTCGCCGGTGCCCCAGACGACGCGGGCACCCGAGACGAAGCGGACATCAGGGGTGGTGACGACAACGGTGCCGGTACCGTTGCCCGTTCAATAAAGACGGTTCAGCGATATCCGTCGGGATCCGATGTGGCCTCGTTGAGCGACGCGTCGGCGTAGCCGCGGCAATAGTCCCAGGTCACGTACGCGTCGGGCTCCGGGTCATACGCCGGCTCGTGCGGCCTGACAGTGCCGTCGACCAGCAGCTGCAGCAGGTTGGCGCGCAACATGTCCCAGTCGTGGTAGTGGTCCTGCTGGCACTCGTCACATGACACCACCAGGCCGCGAATGCCCCTGTGCGCCAGCAGTGCCTCGTAGACGGCTAGGTCGGCCAGGTCGGCTTCGACGGCAGTGCGCTCCTGCGGATCCAGCGGCTGACCCGGCTCGATGGCATCGAGCGCCGCTGACGGATCCATCGGATCGTCGGCGAACGGGTCGGGCGGCAAACCCGGCGGTAGATGGTCGCGCACGTCTATACCCTACGCAGCAGCTCCAACATTTCGCCAGCGGCTTAAAGCTTGTGTGACGGCGCCTTAAGCGCTTCGCGCAAGCGGCTCATCGCGGCGTGATGCACTTCGCCAAACGCTCTCATTCTGGTCGGATGCTCTTCACGCCAGCCACTCATCGCGGCCCCGCCTGGGCACGGCGACGCCCTCGTTGCCGATAGGATGAACACCTAGCCCCGCACCGATGGAGGCCATTTAATGTCGATCACAGACGGCCGCGCCATGGTGAATTCGGCTGCCTCCGTTCCGCTCGACAGCGCCATACTCACCGGCGGTGACGACCCGGCCAAGGTAGCGATGCTGGGCTTGACCTTCGATGACGTGCTGCTGCTACCCGCCGCCTCCGACGTGGTCCCCGCCGCCGCCGACACGTCGAGCCAATTGACCAAGAAAATCCGGCTCAAGGTGCCTCTGGTCAGCTCGGCGATGGACACCGTAACCGAGGCCAGAATGGCGATCGCGATGGCCCGGGCGGGCGGCATGGGCGTGTTGCACCGCAACCTATCTGTCGCTGAGCAGGCCGGCCAGGTCGAAATGGTCAAGCGCTCGGAGGCCGGCATGGTCACCGACCCCGTGACATGCTCACCCGACAACACGCTCGCCGAGGTCGACGCGATGTGCGCCCGGTTCCGGATCTCGGGCCTGCCCGTAGTCGACGAGACGGGTTCGTTGATCGGCATCATCACCAACCGCGACATGCGCTTCGAGGTCGATCAGGCCAAGCGTGTGAGAGAGGTGATGACCAAGGCTCCGCTGATCACCGCCCG
>JAFAWC010000180.1 GCA_019242135.1 Mycobacteriaceae bacterium
CCTTCAGCATGTTCGGTTGACTCCTCGGGCCGGGCGCGGGCGAGCCGGTGTTCGAGCAATCATGCCGCTGGCCGTTGCGGGGCAGCAACACGGCCGCCCGCCTTCGCCCGCGACCGGCGCGTTTGGGCTGCGCTCGGCAAGTATCACCGCGTCATTATTCGCGCAGGGTCCTCGTCTGCGCGCGCTATCGGTCAGCTGAACAGCGTTCGCCCGATCCAGTCGCCCTCGTGGCCCGCGCCCGGAGCGATGGCGTAGATGCCGGTGGCGGTGTGGGTGGTGAACTGGTTGAGGGCGTCGTTTCGCGCCAGTCTCTGGTTGACCGCAATGAAGCTGGCGCGCGGGTCTCGCTGATAGGCCAAGAACAGCAGCCCGGCGTCGTATTCGAGGGATTGGCGCCAGGGCGGCCAGCGTTCGGTGAACGGGGTGGTGCCGTTGTTGTAGGAGAACGCGCGGCGCAGCATGACGGCGCCGTTGTTGTTCTCCGGCGCGGCCAGCCGCACGTGGGCATCGACAGGGATGACGGGGCTGCCCTGGCTGTCTTCGGCGACGAAGTCTTTCATGTCGAATTCGTGGGTGGCGCCCAGCGGGGCGCCGCTGACCTTGTGTCGGCCGATGACGCGCTCCTGCTCGGCGAGGTCGAGGCGGTCCCAGTGTTCCAACGATATCCGGATCCGCCGGTACACCAGATAGCTGCCGCCCCGCATCCATGCCGGGTCCTCCGTACCTGCCCAGACGGTGGCGTCCAGGTCGGCGGGCGGGTGTGCGTTGGAATTGGCAGTGCCGTCTTTGAACCCCATCAGGTTGCGTGGCGTGCCACCGGTCTTCGCCGAGGAGAAGCCCAGCTGGGTCCAGCGCAGTGTGGCGACGTCGGGAGCGACCCGGGCGAGGCTGCGCACGGCGTGGAAGGCAACCTGGGGATCCTCGGCGCAGCACTGCACGAAAAGATCGCCGCCGCTGACGGATTCGTCAATCTGCTCGCCGGGAAACCGCGGGAGATCGACCAGTTGCGGCGGCCGTTTGTCGGCGATGCGGTAGCGGTCGTGTCCGTCCTTGACGAACAGGGTCGGGCCGAATCCGATCGTCAGGGTGAGCCGCTGCGGACCCAGCAGCCAGGCCTCCAACGAATCGCTGGGCGAGGGTGCTGCGGTCGCATTCGCGTACGCATCGGTGCGCGAGCCGGTGCCCCGGTACACCGGGACCTGAACGGACTGTCCCGAGGTCAGCGCGGCGGCCAGGGCGGTCCATCGTTTCAAGACCTCTAGCACGTCGCCGCGGTCAGAGCTGATCAGGTCGAACGACGCCAGCACAGCGTGGCGTTGGGTGTCGGTGACCACGCCGGATTGATGTGCGCCCCAGAAAGGTTCGGTGTCTTCGCGCTGCGCGGTCGCCCACGCTCGATCGCCTGACATGAGGCGGTCGGCGGCCGCACCGGCGGCGGCACCGGTGCCCAGCAGCAGCCCGCCGCGCAGCATCGACCGGCGGCTGACGCCGGCCAGGCGCTCGCCGCCGGCCAGGCGCTCGCCGCCGGCCATCAGCGCAGCAATGCCAGTGTGTTGGTGTCGTCGGCGACGAACAACACGCCCGTGCCGGACGGGTCGATCGCGATGCCGAACAAGTCACCGTTGCCTGGCGGGTGTTGGGCCTCGTCGTGGATGGCATACACCTCACCGACTTGCCGCCCGGCCGGGGTGATCTCGACGATTTTGCCGTTGGTGGCGTTGGCGGCCAGCAGGTTGCCGTTGGGAGCGAGCCGCACCGATAACGGGTTGGCCAGCTGTTCGCCCTGCGTCACGGTTTCGCCCTGGCCGGCGGAATCGGTTCGGGTGATCGCATTGGCCACCTTGGCGATCCGATTGCCCAGGTTGTCACCGATGTACAGGGTGCCCGCCGGGTCCAACGCCAGTCCCGTCGGTCCCTTGACCAGCGCCGCGGCGTCCTCACGCTCGGGCAACCCGCCGGCCACCTCGGTCACCCCGCTGACTTGCGGCGCGGCGGTAGTGGTCTGGGTGAGCGAGAGCCGCACCACGGTGCCCTGGTTGACCATGGCGCCGCCGGCATCCCGGACTCCCCCCAGGGTGTTGGCCACAAACAGGCTGGCGGTGTCGCCGTGGTCGAGCAGCGCGGCGTCCCACGGCCCGTTGAGGTAGGAGCCGCTGATGGTGCCCGCCACCGTTCCGGTAGGTGCCAGCTCGATCAGGCAGCCCGGCCCCGACGTACCGATCTTGCCGTTAGTGGTGGGCAGGCTGGCGACCAGCACCCACCCGGTCGACAGCTGCACCATCGCGGTGGTCAGCCCCACGCCGCCGGGGCAGCCGGCCAACGTCGGCGGGATGTCGGCGAACACGCTCACCGATTTGTCCGGATGCACGTCAACGATCGTGGTGCCGGTGCCCTGGTTGTTGGTCTTGTTGTTGAAGTTGTCGACCAGGATGTCGCCGGCCGACAACGACCCGACTGCGCGGGGGACGACCAACACCGCGTACGGATTCACATCCCCGTTCGGGGGGATGGTCGAGGCCAGAGGGGTGATCGTGGTCTTGCCTGCGAGAAATGACCCCGGCCCTGGCGTGAGGGTCGATGCGGCGGACTGGTCCTCGGGTGAAGATGCCTGCGACGACGTCGCGATACCCGCGGGCGTCGGCGAGTTGTCGGGGTGGGATCCGCAGCCGGCGACTGCCGCCACCAGTACGGCGCAGCCGCCGATTACGGATGCCAACCCAAGTTTTCGCACTTCGCACCACTCCCAATGTCCAAGCCCGAGTTAGGTAAAGGTAGCCTAACTTCATCTGATTTGGGTAGCCTAGCCTGGGTCGGATACGGACTAACATCGCCGCGGCCCGTCGCGGGCAGGGGATTAAGGGCGGCGTCGCGGCGCCGGAAAGTCGGCACTGCGTCCCGGCCGCCCTTGTAGCTTTACGGGCAATTCGCCTCGTCATTCGGAGACCGCCAATGGCCGAACATCCGCCATCGCCACCGCCCGGAAGTTATCCACCACCGGCGCCGGGGGACGCGGTCGGCCCGGGCGGGCCTGCGCAGCCCGGCGATGCGCGGGCCCTACTGCGCGAACGAGTGGGCGTCCTGCCCCGGCATGCTTACACCTCGTGGATCAGACGTGTCGGCGCCTACGTCATCGACCAACTTCTGTTCCTGGCTCTCTACGCGCTCGTCATGCTCGCGCTCATCGTCGCCAACGCACGGGGATTGGAGAAAGCAGGGCCCATCGTCGCAGTGACCGGTGGTGTGCTGCTGGTGGTGTTTTTGCTCTGGAACAGGGTGTACCGCCAAGGCGCCACCGGCTCGAGCATCGGCAAGTCGATGCTCAAATTCACGGTCGTCGGCTACCGCACCGGCAGGCCGATCGGCTTCTGGCTGTCGCTGGTGCGCGAGATCGCCCACTTGCTGGACGGGTTCTGCTACATCGGCTATCTGCTGCCGTTGTTCACCGACAAGCGGCAGACGATCGCCGACATGCTTCTGAACACAGTCTGCCTGCCGATCGAACCGCAGCCGGCGCGCCCGCCGAGACGCGGCCGCAGACCGTTGATCTTCGCCGCCGTGGCCGCGGTCGTCGTCGTCTTTGCCCTGGTCGTCGTGCTGGCGATCGGTGTCATTCAGCGCGAGACGGCGTCACGACAGGTCGTGCTGCCGTTCACCGGCCTGGACAGTCCCGCCGCCGTGGCCGTCGACACCGCTGGTGCCGTGTACGTAACCGACTCCGGCAACAACAGGGTGCTGAAGCTGACGGCCGGTGAACAGACGGTGCTGCCGTTCACCGGACTCTGGTGGCCTTACGGCGTGACGGCGGACAACTCCGGCAACGTGTACGTCACCGACAGCCAACGTGATCAGGTGTCGAAACTGGCAAGCGGATCGAGCGCCCAAACCAGCTTGCCGTTCATCGGCCTCAACGCGCCCCTGAGCGTGGCAGTGGCGACCGCCGGCGATGTGTACGTGGCCGACGAACGCAACAACCGGGTGGTCGAGTTGTCGAGCGGCCCGGAAGTCCAGAGCGGGCTGCCGTTCAGCGGCATCGGGTCGCCCAGCAGCGTGGCAGTGGACAACGCAGGCGCCGTCTACGTCACCGATCCGCCAAGCAACCGGGTACTGAAACTGCCGCCGCAGTAAGGCTGTGCTGACTGTCCGACGCAATCCCGGGTCACCGGGCCCGGCATCGCGGAAGAATCGCCGAGATGAGGAGCGAAACTCTGTGGGTCGGGCTGTTTGCCCTGCTCATCGCCGTTCTGTGTGCTCTGTATTCGGCGCGGATTGCGAGGAGAAAGAACCGCGGTGTCGCGGAGGCGGTGGTACTTGGCGCTGCGCTTGGTTTGCTCGGCATCGTGATCGTCGCCTTACTGCCGTCAAAGATGCCGCCTGGAAAAAAGCGCCCCCTCAGCCAGGCCGCCGCCGCGGGTAGCACCCGGGCCGCAGCGATGCGACGTCGCAGAAGTGTCCGCGGCTTCGATCAGTTCGCGACATCTGGACGCAGGTTCATCCGAGCTCGTAGGAGTCGGGCGATACCCGGAAGAAACGCCCGGAACTGGTATCGGTACATGTCATTTCTGAGGGCTCGCTAGCACAGGTGATGGCGCCGAGCGACATGGCCTGCCCGTACTCCAGCGTCTGCAGGGGTGGCAACACGAGCACATTGCCGACACAGTCAAGGTGCGGCACGCCGCCCTCAGGCAGCGAGAACTGGCTGCCCCAGCCAGGCAAATAGCACGCCTCTTCCCGTCCATCTCCGCCGACATATTGGGGCGGCGGCACCGCGTAGGTGTGATATTGGACGTGGCACGTGCCTTCTCCCTTGCCGTAACCTGCCGGATCGCTGGTGTCATGGTCGCGTTCCATCACGCACAGGATGTCTCCCGTCGGCGACTGGAACCGCCGGTAGTTAA
>JAFAWC010000374.1 GCA_019242135.1 Mycobacteriaceae bacterium
ACGCAGTTTCATCCCGAGAAGAGCGGTGATGCCGGTGCGACACTGCTGAGCAATTGGGTGCGTGGCCTGTGACCACGCTGGTCCTGCTGCCCGCCGTGGATGTGGTGGACGGGCGCGCGGTGCGTCTGACGCAGGGCAAGGCGGGAAGTGAGACCGAATACGGCCCGGCCCTGGATGCTGCACTGGGTTGGCAGCGCGACGGCGCGGAATGGATCCACCTGGTGGACCTGGACGCGGCGTTCGGCCGTGGCTCCAATCGCAGTGTCCTCGCCGAGGTGATCGGCAACCTCGATGTCAATGTCGAACTGTCGGGCGGTATCCGCGACGACGCGTCACTTGATGCCGCACTTGCGACCGGATGCGCACGGGTGAACCTCGGGACTGCGGCACTGGAGAATCCGCAGTGGTGCGCGAAGGTCATCGCCGAACACGGCGACAGAGTGGCGGTCGGACTTGACGTGCAGATCATCGACGGGCAACACCGGCTGCGCGGCCGCGGCTGGGAAACAGACGGCGGAGACCTTTGGCAGGTCCTGGAACGCCTTGACAGCGAGGGCTGTTCGAGATTCGTCGTCACCGACGTCACCAAGGACGGCACACTCACCGGTCCGAACATCGACCTGCTGGCCAATGTGGCCGAATGCACCGAGGCGCCGGTGATCGCCTCTGGCGGCGTCTCCAGTCTCGATGACCTCAGAGCCATCGCCACCCTCACCGAGGTCGGTGTGGAGGGTGCGATCGTTGGAAAGGCGCTCTATGCTGGACGTTTCACGTTGCCACAAGCGCTCGCGGCGGTCGGGGGGTAGGCCGGGATGCCGGGCCACGATCTGGACGCACTGGTCACCGAAGCTGCCAAGATTCTCGACCGCTCGGCGGAGCGATTCGTCGACGGTCACGGCGCAGCATCGGCTGTGCGCAAGAAGGGCAACGACTTCGCGACCGAGGTCGACCTCGCGATCGAGCGTGAGGTCGCCGAGGCGTTGACGTCGATGACCGGGATCGAGGTCCATGGCGAGGAATTCGGCGGCGCGGACGTCGACTCGCCGCTGGTCTGGGTGCTCGACCCCATCGACGGCACGGTCAACTATGCGGCCGGGCTTCCGGTGGCGGCGATCCTGCTCGGCCTGATGCGCGACGGCGAGCCCGTCGCAGGGCTCACCTGGCTGCCGTTCACCAACGAGAAATTCACCGGTGTCGTCGGCGGATCGTTGCGCTGCAATGGAGTTGAGCTGCCGCCAGTTGCGCCGGCGCAGCTGGTCGACTCCGTGGTGGGGGTCGGCACCTTCAACGTGGACTGGCGGGGCAGAATTCCGGGCCGATACCGACTCGCGGTGATCGAACAACTCAGCCGGGTGTCGTCTCGGCTACGCATCCTCGGTGCGACGGGAATCGACCTGGCATACACCGCGGCCGGGATCCTCGGTGGCGCAATCAGTTTCGGCGGCCACATCTGGGATCATGCCGCGGGTGTCGCGCTGGTGCGGGCGGGCGGCGGCGTCGTCACCGACCTGGCCGGAAATGACTGGACGCCACAGTCGCAGTCTGCGCTTGCCGCTGTGCCGCGGTGCCATGAGCAGATCCTCGAGATCCTCAACGCGGTCGGCGGTCCCGGGGACTACTGATGGCAGACGTGGCGGTGCGTGTCATTCCCTGCCTCGACGTCGACGACGGCAGGGTGGTCAAGGGTGTCAACTTCGCGAACCTGCGCGACGCCGGCGATCCAGTCGAGCTCGCGGCCGCCTACGACGCCGAGGGCGCTGACGAACTCACGTTTCTCGATGTCACCGCGTCGTCATCGGGACGCGCGACGATGCTGGAGGTGGTCCGGCGGACCGCCGAGCAGGTGTTCATCCCGCTGACTGTCGGCGGCGGGGTGCGCTCGGTCGCCGACGTCGACATGCTGCTGCGCGCGGGCGCGGACAAGGTGGCCGTCAACACGGCGGCCATCGCGCGTCCGCAATTGCTCGGGGAGCTGTCGCGCCAGTTCGGTTCCCAGTGCATTGTGCTGTCCGTCGACGCGCGCACCGTACCCGAGGGGTCGACGCCGACGCCGTCGGGCTGGGAGGTGACCACGCACGGCGGTCGCCGCGGCACCGGCATCGATGCGTTGGAGTGGGCGGCGCGCGGTGCCGATCTGGGGGTAGGGGAGATCCTCTTGAACTCAATGGATTTCGACGGCACCAAGGCAGGCTTCGACCTGCCGATGCTGCGCGCGGTGCGCGCAGCTGTGACCGTCCCCGTCATCGCCAGCGGCGGGGCAGGCGCAGTGGAACATTTCGCGCCCGCCGTTGTTGCAGGTGCCGACGCTGTGCTTGCCGCGAGCGTCTTTCATTTCCGGGAGCTGACGATCAAGGAGGTCAAGGCGGCGATGGCGGCTGACGGGATTGTGGTGCGATGAGCGCTTGCGCGAAGAGCAAAGGGCAGCGATGAGCGCTCTGGATGCCGGCATCGCGTCGCGACTCAAGCGCGATGCGAACGGACTAATCACCGCGGTCGCGCAAGAGCGCGGCACCGGCAAGGTGCTCATGGTGGCGTGGATGGACGACATCGCGCTGGCGCGCACCCTCGAAACCCGCCAGGCCACCTACTACTCGCGGTCGCGCCAGCAGCACTGGGTAAAAGGCGCCACCTCAGGGCACACGCAGCACGTGTACTCGGTACGGCTGGATTGCGACGGCGACACTGTCTTGCTGGAGGTCGACCAGGTGGGCGGCGCCTGCCATACCGGGGACCACAGCTGTTTCGACGCGGACGTGTTGCTGACCGGCGACAGCTAGCGGTTCGGATCTGCTAAGCGCTCTGGCGTGCCCGCAGGATCTCCAGCGCCTTATCCGCGTGGGTGTTCATGTTGACCTCGCTGGATATCACGTCGAGGACTTTGCGGTCGGTGTCGATCACGAACGTGGTCCGTTTCACGGGACTCAACTTGCCGAGCAGTCCGCGCTTGACGCCGAAAATTGAGGCCACGGTGCCGTCGGCGTCCGACAGCACCGGAAAGTCGAAGCTGTGGTTCT
>JAFAWC010000635.1 GCA_019242135.1 Mycobacteriaceae bacterium
ATTACCGCCGCCGGACTTCTGGGGACGGGCGCGGCAATCGCCATCGATCCCTCCATCGCAGCCGGCATGAACATTCTCGCTGTCCTCTACGGGGTGCCCGCATGGGGATTCGCGGTGCTGTGGATCGCGCTGGCGACATCGCTGACGCTGCGCACCCTGCGGCGTGGCATGCCGTTTGCGTTGACGTGGTGGAGCCTCACGTTCCCGGTCGGCACGTTCGTCACCGGGACCACTCAGCTGGCAGTGCACACCGGTCTGCCGGCGTTTCGGATCGCCGCGGCAGTCACCGCCGTCGGTCTGCTCTTCACATGGATTCTCGTCGCAGTCCGCACGGCCAGAGGTAGCCTGCGGGGCAATCTGTTTCAGCCGCCTAGCACCACCCCAGTCAAGGCGTTCAAGGATTTGCCCGTTACCACCTGACGCAGCGGTCAGCGGCTGTGTCGCCTGCTTCCGGTCGTCACCCATCCCGACGAGAAGACCGAGGATTATCGCCGGAGTTCTTCGCCCGCCAGACAGACTGTCACCGCTTGCCGGGCGGCCGGGCACCACGGGCTATGCCGAGGCCCTTGACCGGGGCTGCGGGCGCGCTGCCGTCGCCATCATCCTCGGGTTCCGGTGCTTGGGGGGACGTTTCGGGTTGCGCCGCTTGGGGTTCCGGTTCCGCCGGCGCCGGCTGGGCCAGGGGCGTGGACTTTTTCGCGCCGGGCCGTCTGGCACCGGCGGCGATGCCGAGGCCTTTGACGGGGGCTGCGGTGGGCGCGGATGGCGATTCGGTCGCCGTGGATGCGGGCTCGGATGGGGTCGACGCGGGTTCGGTGGCCGTTGACGCGCGGGCAACCTTCTTGGCACCCGGTCGTTTTGCACCCGCAGCGATGCCGAGGCCTTTGGCGGGGGCGGGGGCAGCCGGTTTGGCCGGTGCTGGCGCGGCGGATGCGGTCGGCGCGGGGGCAGCACCTGCGGGTCTTTTGGCGCCGGGGCGCTTTGCACCGCCGGCGATACCCAATCCGGTGACCGGCTTGGCCGGCTTACCCGCGTCGGGCGCCGCGGTTGGGGCCGCGGTGGCAGCCGGCGCCGGTGCTGCGGCGGGCGTTTCGGTTGGCTTCTCTGGGATCTTTTCGCTGGGCTTCTTCTTCGGGGGCAGCGTGACCGTGCTGGTGTCGATCGCACCCAGCAGCAGCTGAGCGACGTCGAGCACCTCCACGCCCTCGCCCTTGCCCGATTCCTGGCGGTCGGTGAGCCCGTCGGTCATCATCACGCGACAGAACGGGCAACCGGTGGCGATCTTGGCTCCGGCGGACACCGTCATCAATGCCTCGTCCACCCGCTCGTGGTTCACCCGCTTGCCGATGTGTTCTTCCATCCACATCCGCGCGCCGCCCGCCCCGCAGCACAAACCCGTCTCGGCGTGCCGCGGCATTTCCTTTAACGCCGCGCCTGATGCGCCGACCAGCTCGCGGGGCGCGTCGTACACCTTGTTGTGCCGGCCCAGGTAGCACGGGTCGTGATAGGTGACGTCCTGGTGGCCATCTCGCCCGACGGGCGCGACCGGCACCAGTTTCTTGTCACGCACCAGCCGGTTCAGCAACTGGGTGTGATGCAGCACGGTGTAGTTCGCGCCGAGTTGCTTGTACTCGCGCCCGATGGTGTTGAAGCAGTGCGGACAGGTCACCACGATCTTGCGGTCGACGGTTTCGACACCCTCGAACACGCCGTTCAGCGTCTCGACGGCCTGCTGGGCGAGCTGCTGGAACAAGAACTCATTGCCCGACCGCCGCGCCGAGTCCCCGTTGCACGTCTCCTCCGCGCCCAGCACCACGTATTTCACCCCGGCGATCGCCAGGAGCTCGGCGACCGCCTTCGTCGTTTTCTTCGCGCGGTCCTCGAATGCGCCCGCGCAGCCCACCCAAAACAGGTATTCGTATCCCGCGAAGCTGTCGGTGTCCACGCCGTACACCGGCACGTCGAAGTCGACCTCGCTGATCCAGTTGAGCCGGTCCTTGGCGTTCTGGCCCCACGGATTGGATTTGGTTTCCAGGTTTTTGAACAGGACCGACAGCTCGGAGGGGAAGTCCGACTCCATCATCACCTGGTAGCGGCGCATATCAACGATGTGGTCGATGTGCTCGATATCCACCGGGCACTGCTCCACGCACGCACCGCAGGTGGTGCACGACCACAGCACGTCGGGGTCGATCACGCCGCCCCGCTCGGCGGTGCCGACCAGCGGGCGGGTGGCCTGAGCCGGCGAGTCGGGGGGGATGCGGCCAAAACCAGACTCCGGCACGTGATGGACTTCTTCGCCGCGCTCGCCGGCCAGCGTCTCAGACAGCCCACCTTCGGGTGTGCTCTCATCGGGCGTCACCTTCTCGCCGAGGATGTAGGGCGCCTTGGCCATCCAGTGATCGCGCAAGTCCATGATCACCAGCTTCGGCGAGAGCGGCTTGCCGGTGTTCCACGCCGGGCACTGCGACTGGCAGCGCCCGCACTCGGTGCAGGTGGCGAAGTCGAGCATGCCCTTCCAGGTGAAGTCCTCGATTTTGCCCCTCCCGAAGACCGCGTCCTCGTCGGGATCCTCGAAGTCGATGGGCTCGCCGTTGAACTCCATCGGCAGCAGCGGCCCGGTGCCGTCAGGCAAGCGCTTGAACGTGACGTTGATGGGCGCGAGAAAGATGTGCAGGTGCTTGGAGTGCAACACGATGATCAGGAACGCCAGCATCACGCCGATGTGCAGCAGCAGCGCCACCGTCTCGAGGTATTCGTTGCCGGTGGAGCCCA
>JAFAWC010000587.1 GCA_019242135.1 Mycobacteriaceae bacterium
ATCGGCGACGATCGAACCAGGGCATCCGGATGACCGAGCAGGACACGGGCGACAAGCTGCGGAACGGTCCCCGGGACGAGGCGGCCGCGGCGGAATCCGGCATCGATGTCGTCCTGGTCACCGGCCTGTCCGGAGCGGGCCGCGGCACGGCTGCCAAGGTTCTCGAGGACCTGGGCTGGTACGTCGCCGACAACCTGCCGCCGGAACTGATTGCGCAAATGGTGGACTTGGGTCTGGCCGCGGGTTCTCGCATCACCCAGCTTGCGGTGGTGCTCGACGTGCGGTCGCGCGGGTTCACTGGTGACTTGGATTGGGTGCGTACGGATTTGGCGACACGCGGAATCCACCCTCGGGTGCTCTTCCTGGAGGCCTCCGACGACATTCTGGTCCGCCGTTACGAGCAGGTCAGGCGCAGCCACCCGCTGCAGGGCGACCAGACGCTGGCCGAGGGCATCGCCGCCGAGCGCAGCATGCTGGCCCCACTCCGGGAGGGCGCGGACCTGATCATCGACACCTCGACACTTTCTGTGCGGGGGCTGCGCGAGAGCATCGAGCGGGCCTTCGGCGGCGCGGCCATCGCGCACACCAGCGTGACGGTCGAATCGTTCGGGTTCAAATACGGGCTGCCGATGGACGCGGACATGGTGATGGATGTCCGGTTCCTGCCGAACCCACACTGGGTAGACGAACTCCGGCCGCTGACCGGACAGGCCCCGGCGGTGCGGGAATATGTCTTGTCGCAACCCGGTGCCGGAGAGTTTCTCGACACCTACCATCGACTGCTATCCCTTGTTGTGAAGGGGTACCGACGGGAGGGGAAGCGTTATATGACCGTCGCCATTGGTTGTACGGGCGGCAAACACCGCAGTGTGGCGATGGCCGAGGCGCTGGCCGAACATCTGCAACCCAACGACGGGCTGTCGGTGCGGGTACTGCACCGGGATTTGGGTCGCGAATGAGCTACCGCATCGTCGCTCTCGGCGGCGGGCACGGGCTGTATGCCACGCTGTCGGCCGCGCGCCGGCTCACCCCGCACGTCACCGCGGTGGTCACGGTTGCCGACGACGGCGGCTCGTCCGGGCGGCTGCGCAGCGAGCTTGACATCGTGCCGCCCGGCGACCTTCGAATGGCGTTGGCGGCATTGGCTTCTGACAGCCGGTACGGGCGGCTGTGGGCGACCATCTTTCAACATCGTTTCGGCGGGACCGGGGCGCTGGCCGGTCATCCCATCGGTAACCTGCTGCTCGCCGGACTCAACGAAGTGCTGGCCGACCCGGTGGCCGCGCTCGACGAACTCGGCCGGATTCTCGGCGTGAAGGGCAGGGTGCTGCCGATGTGCCCGATCGCTTTGCAGATCGAGGCAGACGTCGCGGGGCTGGAGTCCGATCCGCGGATGAGCCGGGTGATTCGGGGGCAGGTCGCCATCGCGACCACGCCGGGAAAGGTACGACGGGTGCGGCTTCTGCCGGGCGATCCGCCCGCGGCCCGCCAGGCGGTGGACGCGATCTTGGACGCGGATCTCGTTGTGCTCGGCCCCGGTTCGTGGTTCACGAGTGTGATTCCACACGTGCTGGTTCCCGGGCTTGCGGCGGCACTGCAGGCCACGACGGCGCGACGCGCACTGGTGTTGAACCTTGCCGCGGAGCCTGGGGAAACCGCTGGATTTTCGGCCGAGCGCCATCTCCACGTGCTTTCGCAGCACGCTCCCGGCTTCCGCGTGCACGAGATCGTCGTGGACGCCGAGCGGGTGCCGAGCGAGCGCGAGCGTCAGCAGTTGCGGCGGACGGCGACCTTGCTCAACGCCGACGTGAAGTTTGCTGATGTGGCCCGGCCTGGTACATCTCTACATGACCCGGCGAAGTTGGCCGCGGTGTTGGACAGCGTGCAAGCACGGGCATCGGTGATGCCGATCACGCCGACCGTGCCCACCCCTGTGGCCGGCCCGTCGAACGGACCGGGTCGGAATGGACCGGGAGGTGACGACCCGTGGCGATGACCGCTGAGGTCAAGGACGAGTTGAGCAGGTTGATCGTCAATTCGGTGAGCGCGCGTAAGGCCGAAGTGTCCGCCCTGCTGCGTTTCGCGGGCGGCCTGCACATCGTGGCTGGGCGGGTCATCGTTGAAGCCGAGGTGGAACTCGGCATCATCGCGCGCAGGCTTCGCAAAGACATCTTCGACCTCTACGGATACAATGCCGTCGTACATGTGTTGTCTGCGAGCGGGATTCGTAAGAGCACTCGCTACGTTGTCCGGGTCGCCAAGGACGGCGAGGCGCTGGCGCGGCAGACCGGGCTGCTGGATTTGCGGGGACGGCCGGTGCGCGGCTTGCCGGCCCACGTGGTCGGTGGCAGCGTGGCCGACGCGGAGGCGGCCTGGCGCGGAGCCTTCTTGGCGCACGGATCGCTGACCGAACCGGGGCGCTCGTCGGCACTGGAAGTGAGCTGCCCCGGACCGGAGGCGGCGCTGGCGCTCGTCGGCGCGGCGCGGCGGCTGGGCATCAGCGCCAAGGCTCGTGAGGTGCGGGGCGCCGATCGTGTCGTGGTACGCGACGGGGAGGCCATCGGCGCGCTGTTGACCCGGATGGGGGCCCAGGACACCCGGTTGACCTGGGAGGAGCGACGGATGCGCCGGGAGGTGCGGGCGACCGCCAACCGGCTGGCCAACTTCGACGACGCCAACCTGCGCCGCTCGGCGCGCGCCGCGGTCGCCGCAGCGGCCCGGGTCGAACGTGCACTGGAAATACTCGGCGACACGGTGCCCGACCACCTGGCGGCGGCCGGGAAGCTGCGTGTCGAACACCGCCAGGCGTCGCTCGAGGAGCTGGGCCGGCTGGCGGATCCGCCGATGACGAAAGACGCTGTGGCTGGCCGGATTAGACGGCTGCTGTCGATGGCCGACCGGAAGGCCAAACAAGAGGGAATCCCGGACACCGAGTCCGCGGTGACCCCTGATCTGTTGGAGGACGCATAACGTGGAGCAATATCGTCGCGGTGAGCTGACTTTCGACGTCATCGATTCGGGCCCCGCCGACGGGCCGGTCGCCGTCCTGCTGCATGGTTTCCCCCAGTTCAACACGAGTTGGAACGCCGTCATCGACCGACTCACCGCCGGCGGTTACCGGTGCCTTGCGCCCAACCAGCGGGGTTACTCGCCCGGGGCCCGCCCGCCGCGGCGCCGGGACTACCGGGCGCCCGAACTAGTCGAGGACGTTCACGCACTGATCGACGTGTCGGGGGCGGACCGGGTGCACCTGGTGGGCCACGATTGGGGTGCGCTTGCAGCATGGGCCACCGCCGCCGAGTACCCCGACCGTCTGGCCTCACTATCGATATTCTCGGTTCCCCACCCGGCGGCATTCCTCAAGGCCCTCGTCACCAGCCGGCAGGGGCTCGCGTCGTGGTACATGTATTTCTTCCAGCTGCCGTGGCTGCCCGAACGGCTGATGATCGGACGCAGAGGCAGGGCCTCGCTGTTGT
>JAFAWC010000084.1 GCA_019242135.1 Mycobacteriaceae bacterium
CCAGTCCCTTTCGGTGCGGAAGAGCTTGGAGAACGCGGCCGGAATATGGACGAACTTGTCGTTGTCTTTCGGGCCCGCCTCCAGAACCGTCACCGCGACTTTCGGATCGGAACTGAGACGGTTCGCGAGCACCGATCCCGCAGAACCCGTCCCGACGAGGACGTAATCGGCATCGACCTGCACCGCGCGAAGTCTAGATGTTCTGGGCGCGGCTGGGCGTCAATTCAATGTGGTGGGCGCCGACGACGCTGTCGTAGCGCCGCGGGCTGCAGGTCAGGACCAGCACCTGCGCGTTGGTGCTTACGGCGTCGAACGCCGCACCCATTTTGGCCAGCCGGTGAGAATCGGTGAAGCCGAGGGCGTCGTCGATAATGACCGGCACGCTGTCATCCTCGGCGACCAGCGCCGCGCCGGCCAGCCGGGTGACGATGCCCAACTGTTCTTTTGCGCCGCCCGATAGTGCCTCGTAGGGAACGGTGCGGCCGTCGAGCGTTCGGCTGCAGATGCGCAGCGAGCTGTCGATGTCGACTTCGAAACTGTCGCCGAAAACGATGCGACCGAGGCGCTGGATCTCGGCGCGGTACGGCGCGACGTAACGCAGTCGGGTGTCGTCGCGGTGCCGCAGGACCACGGCCCGCAGCAGCCGTGCGGCGCGAGCCCGGCGGCCGACGCGACGCCACTCGCTGAGGGCATACTCATGTTCGGCGTGCGCCGCGTCGAGCCGACCCTGTCGGCCCTCCGTCCCGTACACCCGTAATTGGGTTGCCAGATCGCGCAGCTCGCCTGCGATGGCACCGTGATCGCGGGTGAGCTCGCCGGTCTGGCGTTCGGCGTCGCTGAGCTCGGCGGCAATGCGTTGCGGCGCCAGATCGGCCAGGCGCAACCGTAGGTCGGCGACCCGAGCGGAGGTGCGTTTGGACGCCAGGGCGTGTGTCTGGGCGCGAAGCGAGAGATCATCGTCGCTGAACCTGGCGCGCTGCTGGGCGAGTTGCTGGTACACGGCGTCCAATTGCGTTCGTGCGGTGACAAGTCTCTCGCGCACTACCGCTGCGCGGGTGCACTTTTCGGCCAGTGCCGACGCTGCGGCCGCGGCGACGTCGCGGTCCCGCTGGGACGCCGTCACAGCCCCGCGGTGCGCCTCGGTGGCGGCGTCGAGCGCCGCGCGGGCCGCCGTCATGTCGATGCGGGGCTCCTCGGTCAACACCTCCCGGTCCCGCAATGTGCTGAGCCGGGAGCGCAGCCGGTGGACGGGTTCGTCACTGCACAGCCCCGTCAACGTGGCGGCCAACCGGTCTTTGTCACAGCACAGTTCGCGGCGCGCGTCGGCGCGCGCACGCGCGTCGGCGACATCGGACACACCGGCGGCGGCGAGCAATTCGGCGAGGTGGGCTCTGGCGGCTTCGAGCCGTGCCGGCCGGACGGATGCGGGCCCGCCGGGCATGATGCGGGCCCGCAGCACTCCCGCCACCTCGATGTCGGTGGCCTCGGTGGTAGCGACGGCGAACATCTGGCCCGCCGACAACGGGATCCGGCGGTCCTGCACCCTCAGCTCGATGTCGGCGCTTGCAGTGAACTCGATGTGCGCGGACGCGAGTGCAGCTTGGCCGGAAGCACTTTCGACGGCGGTGGCGGCGACTTCGATGTCGCGTAACACCGCGTCGGTGACTGTGCTCGCGGCGAGTGCTTCTTCGACCACGCCGATCTCACGGTGCGTGGCGTCGACCTTGGCGAGCCGCGACGCGAGCCGGTTCGCTTCCTCTCGGTCGGACACCCCGTCGAACGTGGCCCGGGCGGCCTCGATGCGGGTCTGCGCCTCGAGGAGCGCCGCACCGGATTGCTCGGCGGCAGCCGCGGCGATGTCTGCGACGTCACGCGCGATCGACTCGTCGTCGCCAGCCTGGGCAGCTTCGGCGTCCAGGTCGGCGACCGCGCGGCCGCGGTCGACGACATCGCCAGCGAGCCGCTGGCGCTCAGCGACCGCCAGGGCGGAGGCCTCCGCCGTGGTCTGCGCCGCCGCGGCACTGGCCTCCGCCTCCCTGAGTTCCGCGGTCAACTCGGTGCTGACTGCGGCCGCGGCACGGGCCGCGGCAAGCCGCTGCTCCGCGGATTGCCGCTGAGCGCCCACAGCCGCCCAATGTCGCGAGAGCTCTGCATGCCGACGTACGCAGTCGTCGACT
>JAFAWC010000086.1 GCA_019242135.1 Mycobacteriaceae bacterium
GTTGTGACGAGCGCTGTAGGGACTTCCGGAACCGCGATCACGTCGCGGGTGCATTCACTCAACCGTCCCAACATGGTCAGCGTCGGCACGATCGTCTGGCTGTCCAGCGAACTCATGTTCTTCGCCGGACTGTTCGCGATGTATTTCACGGCGCGGGCGCAGGCCGCCGGTAACTGGCCGCCGCCGCCGACCGAGCTGAACCTTTACCAGGCCGTTCCGGTGACGCTGGTGCTGATCGCGTCGTCGTTCACGTGTCAGATGGGCGTGTTCGCCGCCGAGCGCGGCGACGTGTTCGGGCTGCGCCGCTGGTATGTGCTGACGTTTTTGATGGGCACCTTCTTCATCCTCGGCCAGGGCTACGAGTACATCCACCTCGTCTCGCACGGCACCACGATCCCCGGCAGCGCCTACGGCACGGTGTTCTATCTGGCCACCGGTTTCCACGGCCTGCACGTCACGGGCGGCCTGATCGCGTTCATCTATCTGCTCGCGCGCACCACCATGAGCAAGTTCACTCCGGCCCAGGCGACTGCGGCGATCGTCGTTTCCTATTACTGGCACTTCGTCGACATCGTCTGGATCGCCCTGTTCGCCACCATTTACTTCGTTCGATGACCGCCGAGGCCGGCACGGTGAAGGGAGTTCGGGAGTTGTTCACAGCGGGGTTCACCCTGACCAGCCGGTCCCGCCGCCGGCTGCGGCGGCGGCTGTCGGCCGGCCTGCTGCTGTTGGGGGGGCTGATCGTGGCCGGCGGCCTCGCCGCCACCCTGACGCCCAAGCCCCAGGTCGCCGTCGCCGACCAGTCGGCGTTGGCGTTGGTCACCAACGGCAGGCAGATCTACGAAACCTCGTGCATCTCATGCCACGGCGCGAACCTGCAGGGCATGCCCGACCGCGGTCCGAGCCTGGTCGGCGTCGGTGAAGCCGCGGTGTACTTCCAGGTGTCCACCGGGCGGATGCCCGCGATGGGCCAGGGTGCCCAGGCGCCGCAGAAGCCGCCGAACTTCGACGACAACCAGATCGACGCGCTGATGGCGTACGTGCAGGCCAACGGCGGCGGCCCGACCGTCCCGCGAGACAGTGCCGGGACGATCGCCCAGCAGTCGCTGATCGGCGACGACGTGGCCCGCGGCGCGGACCTGTTCCGGCTCAACTGCGCGTCGTGCCACAACTTCACCGGCAAGGGCGGCGCGCTGTCCTCGGGCAAGTACGCGCCCGATCTGGGCGGCGCCAATCCCGCGCAGATCTACACCGCGATGCTGTCGGGCCCGCAGAACATGCCGAAGTTCTCCGACCGTCAACTGAGCCCCGATGAGAAAAAAGACATCATCGCCTACATCAAGATGGCCACCGACACCAGAAACGAGGGCGGCTACGGCCTGGGCGGTTTCGGCCCCACCTCCGAGGCCTGGGCGATGTGGCTGATCGGCATCGTGGGCGTGATCGCGGTCGCCCTGTGGATCGGATCGCGCGCATGACGACGGAGCCGACGGTGCCCAATGAGCAAGAGCTGGGCCAGATGTCACGTGACGAGCTGGTCAAGCTCGGCGCCGAACTCGACGGTGTCGAGATCATCTATCGCGAACCCCGCTGGCCGGTGCCTGGTACACGAGCCGAGAAGCGCGCGGAGCGGCGGGTGGCGTTCTGGCTGTTTCTGGGCGGGTTCTGCGGTCTGGCGCTGCTGCTGATCTTCTTGTTGTGGCCGTGGGAGTGGAAACCGCAGGGCGCCCCGGGCAGCCTCGTATACACGCTGACGACACCGCTTTACGGCCTGCTGTTCGGGTTGTCCATCCTATCGATCGGCATCGGGGCGGTGCTGTTCCAAAAGAGGTTCATCCCAGAGGAAATCGCGGTCCAGGAGCGCCACGACCTGCAGTCGTCGGAGGTCAACCGCAAGACGATCGTCGCCGAACTGGCCGACACCCTCGACACCTCGACGCTACCGCGCCGCCGGCTGATCAAGATGTCGCTGGGAATCAGCCTGGGCGCGTTCGGCCTCGGCACCGTGGTGGCCTTCATCGGCGGCCTGATCAAGAATCCGTGGAAACCGGTGGTTCAGACATCGGAGGGTCCGACGGCCGTGCTGTGGACATCGGGCTGGACTCCGCGGTTTGCGGGCGAGACGATCTGGTTGACGCGCTCCACCGGCAAGGCCGGGGAGACGCCCAACGTGCTGCTCAAGATCCGCCCCGAAGACATCGACGCGGGCGGCATGGAGACCGTGTTCCCCTGGCGGGAATCCGATGGCGACGGCAGCACCGTCGAGTCGCACGAAAAGATCGCGACGATCATGATGGGCGTGCGCAACCCGGTCATGTTGATCCGGATCAAGCCCATCGACCGCACCAAGGTCGTGAAACGCCAACGGCAGGAAAGCTTCAACTACGGAGACTTGTTCGCGTTCACCAAGGTGTGCTCGCATCTCGGCTGCCCGGCGTCGCTGTATGAGCAGCAGACCTACCGCATCCTGTGCCCGTGCCACCAGTCCCAATTCGACCTGCTGCACTTTGCCAAGCCGATCTTCGGGCCGGCGGCACGGGCGTTGGCGCAGTTGCCAATTACGATCGACAAGGACGGGTATCTGGTTGCCAACGGCAATTTCATCGAGCCTGTCGGGCCGGCATTCTGGGAACGGAAGACAACATGAGTCCCAAACTGAGCGAACTGCGTCCCCCCAAGCTCGGTGATATCGCGGCCGAACAAGCCGAAGCGATGGACCAGCGGTACCATCTCGCGGCCGGCATGAAGCGGCAGATCAACAAAGTCTTCCCCAGTCACTGGTCGTTCCTGCTCGGTGAGATCGCGATGTATTCGTTCATCGTGCTGCTGCTGACCGGCGTGTACCTGACCCTGTTCTTCGACCCGTCGATGCAGGAAGTCACCTATCACGGTGTCTACCAACCACTTAACGGCGTGGAGATGTCGCGGGCCTATGAGACCACGCTGAATATCAGCTTCGAGGTGCGCGGCGGGCTGTTCGTCCGCCAGATTCACCACTGGGCGGCTTTGATGTTCGCCGCGTCGATCATGGTGCACCTGGCACGGGTGTTCTTCACCGGCGCGTTCCGCAAGCCGCGCGAGGCCAACTGGGTGATCGGCGCGCTGCTGCTGATACTGGCGATGTTCGAAGGCTACTTCGGCTACTCGCTGCCCGACGACCTGCTCTCAGGCATCGGACTGCGGGCCGCGCTGTCGTCAATCACGTTGGGGATGCCGGTGATCGGCACCTGGCTGCACTGGGCACTGTTCGGCGGTGACTTCCCCGGCGAAATCATCATCCCCCGGCTGTACGTGATCCACGTGTTGCTGTTCCCGGCGATCATCCTGGCGCTCATCGGGGTTCACCTGGCATTGGTGTGGTACCAGAAACACACGCAGTTCCCGGGTCCGGGCCGCACCGAGCACAACGTCGTGGGTGTGCGGATCCTGCCGGTGTTCGCGGTCAAGTCGGGGGCGTTCTTCGCGATGGTCTTGGGGATCCTCGGGCTGATGGGCGGACTGCTGCAGATCAACCCGATCTGGCAGCTGGGCCCGTACAAGCCGTTCCAGGTCTCCGCCGGGTCCCAGCCCGACTTCTACATGATGTGGACCGAAGGCCTGGCCCGTATCTGGCCGGCCTGGGAGATCTACCTGGGCAACTACACCATCCCCGCACCCGTCTGGGTGGCGCTGATCATGGGGCTGATCTTCGTCATGCTGCCGATCTATCCGTTCATCGAGGCACGGGTGACCGGGGACCGGGCGCGTCACAATCTGCTGCAGCGGCCGCGCGACGTTCCGGTGCGCACCGCGATCGGCGCGATGGCGATCGCGTTCTACATGGTGCTGACCTTCAGCGCGATGAACGACATCATCGCGCTGAAGACGCACATCTCGCTGAACGCGACGACGTGGATCGGCCGCATCGGGATGGTGGTGCTGCCGCCGATCGTGTACTTCATCGCCTACCGGTGGGCAATCGCGTTGCAGCGCAGCGACCGTGAGGTGCTCGAGCACGGGGTGGAAACCGGCATCATCAAGCGGCTGCCGCACGGGGCCTACATCGAACTGCACCAGCCGCTGGGGCCGGTCGACGCGCACGGCCACCCGCTCGAGCTCGAGTATCAGGGCGCCCCGGTGCCCAAACGGATGAACAAGCTGGGTTCGGCGGGCGAACCGGGGCTGGGGAGCTTGCTGCGGGCCGACCCGGCCGCCGAGCAGGATGAGCTCACCGAGGCCGCGCACGCCCAGGAGCTACGCGCGATCACCGCCCTGCGCGAACGACAGGACGGTGACGGTCAGTCGGGCAACGGGTCAGGGAACGGGCAACACTAGATCTGCGCGCGCAGCAGGCGCAGCTGACGCCACGGGATGATCGGCATTGCCACGGTGACGAGCCCCGCGATCGTCAGCGCCGCCCAAGCGGCGCTGTCGTTCTTGACACCCATGAAGTAGGTGGCGGT
>JAFAWC010000139.1 GCA_019242135.1 Mycobacteriaceae bacterium
CCGGTTGTGCCGTCGCCGAACTCCCAGAGGTAACTGATCACGGGCTGGCCGCTGACGGTGGTGAGTGCGCTGAAGCTCACCGTCTTGGCCTCCCGGCCGTGGCCTCCACCCGTGAAGGCGGTGAACGCCGGCTGGAACCCGTTCTTACCGGTGACGACAATCCCACCGGTTCCGGCCGACAGCCCGTCCGGGTTGAAGACCGTCATTCCCGTGGAATACGCACCGGCCGCCGGGAACGCGTAGGTGAACACCGGAGTCGCCTGCTCGATGTTCGGTGCGTTCGCAACGGCATTGGGCTGCAATGTGTAGTCGACCACACCGCCGGGCGCCGACGATCCGCTGGCGTCGAACGTCATGTTGGTCCCACTACCGGCGGTGACCGTTTCCTGCGCGGTCGGCAGGGTGGCGGGGAGCGTCACACGCTGTACGCAGCTATGGGTGAGGTTGCTCCACTCCTGCTGGTACCAGTAGAAGTGACCGTTGATCA
Organism: Mycobacteriaceae bacterium; assembly: GCA_019242135.1. Taxonomy (GTDB): domain Bacteria; phylum Actinomycetota; class Actinomycetes; order Mycobacteriales; family Mycobacteriaceae; genus Mycobacterium. Next base: position 488 of record JAFAWC010000139.1, read on the forward strand.
CCTGGTTGTACGGGGAGCCGTTGGGGGCGGTGCCGAGCGGGGTGCCCCGCACGCGATTGCACTGGTCGCCGACCTCGGAGCCCTGGAGGGCGCCCGCCCCGTTGGTCCAAGCGTCGTTGGGAATCGGGTCCGTCACGGACTCCATGTGCTCGTGGCTGAGGCCGCCGTTGATCTCACCGTCCGAGATGAGTCCGTTCGGGTAGTTGCCATCCTGGCACCGCGGGTTGTCGGCGTCGAACGGCATGTTGGCGTAGAACACCATCGTGGGCGAGACCGCCGTGTTCTGGTGGTACGCGCAGAACCCCCTGAACGGGCGCGGTTCGCCCGCGGAGCATCCGTCGAAGTTCGTCGCCGGGTTGTTGCTGAAGCAGCTCTCGACGCCCTTCGGCGTCAACAGGTAGTACTCGTGGCTCAGATCGGTTGGGAGGTGGTGCCTCGTGACGAAGTTCTGGATCTCCGTCTGGATCTGGGCATCGGTCAGGCAAGTTGTCGCGACATACGTGAAATTCGGGATGTCCGACGGGATACCGGTCGGGCACTGGCTCGGCGGATAGGGGTCTCGGTCGACGAGCACCCCGCCGAACCTCACCTTGTACTGCGCGACCGCCCCGGTCAGGTCGTTGTACTGCGGCCCGACCGAGTCGACGTTCTGATTCCCGCCGCTGTCGTGTTGCAGGTCAAGGAAGTAGCGAGCGATGCCGAATACGAACCCATCCGGGTAGGCCGATAGGCCCGACGGGCTCCACATCAGCATGTAGTCGGTGTTCGACGGCATCACCGGGCCGCCGTTGTAGTCCATGTTCGTGAACACCTGGTCGAACGGGACCGGCCCCGTGGGCAGCAGCGGCTGGTAGGACGTCACCTGCCCGTTCGGAAGCTGCTTCAGGATCGCCGAGGCGCTCGACGCCGCGATGGCCGAGACTCCCAGGGTCCCGGCAAGGACCACCATCATCAGCAAGCGACGCTGACGAACCGTCATATGCACTCCCTCCTCTGTGGTGTTTACGGCCCCACGCTGACCGTGTGGTCTTCTCCCGCCGCAGACCCTATACCTTGCGGCCCCGCGGTAGGAGGCAGCTGAACCGCCGCGTGCCATGAAGGCTCGCTTTTGGGAGCTTTGACCGAGGGTCAGCCGCGCGCGGAGGCGCGGCGCCGCTCAGCCGCCGCGCGGAGCTGCTCGTGCTCGACCAGGCGCATCAGCTGCCCGAGCGTGCGGCGCACGTGCCCGGATACGGTCGGAGCGGCCACGCGCTCGGCGATCCAGCCGCTCAGGCCGGCGCCCTCGACGACGTAGGACAGCCGTAGCTCGATCCGGGTGCGGCCGCCGGGCATCTCACGCAGCCGCCACCGGCCTCGGTGGTCCAGTCCGGTCACCGAGGTCCAGGCGAACTCGCAAGGCTGGTCGAACTCGACCACCTCGACCAGCCCTCCCACCTCGGCCGCCCCGACCCGGAAGAGCATCCGGTAGCGGGCGCCCAGGCCGGTGGCACGCTCGCCCGCCACTTCCCAGCGGGTGACACCCGACATGTAGTCCAGGACCCGCTCGGGATCGGTGACGATCGCCCACACATCCTCGATCGGGGCGGAGAGCAGCGTGGCGTGATTGATCCTCATCCGATCACCGGGAAGCGGCGCTCGGCGGCCAGCGCGTCGAGGGCGTCCTGCATCAGGCGGATCAGGTGGTCGTACGCGTCGTCGAGATCGGGATCGGGACCGAACTCGGCGCGCAGGTCGATGGCCGGCAAGGTCTCGATGGTGATCTTCGCCGGCAGCGGGATGTGCCCGAAGTCGCCGATGTTGATGATCCAGGGCAGCGAGATCGACACCGG
>JAFAWC010000334.1 GCA_019242135.1 Mycobacteriaceae bacterium
AAGCACGAGCGCGAGCAGCGAAACCGTATTAGCCGAATAGCCGATTATGAGCATGACCGCGAACGTGCCGACAATCGACACCGGAACCGCGATCAGCGGGATCAGCGTCGTGCGGAACCGGCCGAGGAACAGGAAAACCACCACAGCAACGAGCGCGATCGCGATCAATAGCGTGCGGACCACCTCGGAAATCGTCGCGGTCACGAACACGGTGGAGTCAAAAAACACGGCATACGTGAGGTCCTGGGGAAAGCGCGTGGCGAGCGCGTCCATCGTGTCGCGAACCTTACGGGTCACGTCGACAGCGTTCGAGCCGGGCGTCTGATAGATGCCGATCGCGGCGGCGGGCGCGCCGTTCAACCGGCTGTAGCGGTCCTGCGACTTCGCCCCCATCTCAACGCGGGCCACGTCCCTCACCCGCACGACGGAGCCGTCCGGGTTGGCCCGCACAACGATGGCGGCGAATTCCTCCGGCTGGGTCAGCCGGCCCTTGGTCTTGATATTGATCTGGACCTGCTGCTCCTTGGTGATCGGCGCGGCGCCCACCCGACCGAGAGCCGCCTGGACGTTCTGATTCTGAACCGCCGAGATCACGTCGTTCGGCGTCAGGCTGAGCTCGGTCAGGCGATCTGGGTCGAGCCAGATCCGCAATGTGTAGTCCAGCGGGCCGAAAAGCGTGGCCTGGCCGACCCCGTTGATGCGCGCGACCGGATCGATGACGTTGATGGTTGCATAATTACTTAAGTAGACAGCATCGTACGTGTTCTTCGGAGAATAAAGGACCACGACCTGCAGAAGCGCCGCGGATTTCTTGCGGATCGTGAGTCCGGCGCGGGAAACTTCCAGGGGTAGCTGCGGAACCGCGAGACTGGCGCGGTTCTGCACGTTGACGGTATTGATGTCGGGATTTGTGCCGAGCGCGAACGTTACGTTAAGAGTATAGCTGCCGTCGGCACCGCTCGCGGACTGATAGTAGAGCGCATTGTCGATGCCATTGATTTGTTCCTCGATCGGCTGCGAAACGGTGGTCTCGACCACCTCCGCGTCGGCCCCCGGATAGGTCGCGGTCAGCGTCACCTGGGGCGGCACGATATAGGGGAACTGGGCGATTGGAATCGCGGTAATGGCGATGATGCCGGCCAGCGTGATCACAATCGCGATGACGAAGGCCAACCGCGGGCGGTCAATGAAAATTCCGGAAACCATCTCAGTTGGTCGCCAGCACGTTTGCCGACACCACCTGGCCGGGGTGGACTTTTTGGATCCCCTCCACGATTACCAATTCGCCGGACCTGAGACCTTGCGTCACGACGACGTCCCTGCCCTGCTCGATGCCTGTTGTTATGCGGCGCAGCTCTGCCTTCTTCGCGTCGTCCACGACCAGCACATATCGCCCGGCCTGATCCAGCAGAACAGCCGATTGTGGAACGACAAGCGCCTCATGCGGGGCGCCACGCTCGGTCATGACGCCCACGATCCCGCCGGGAATTAGCAGCCCTTCCGGATTGGGTAGTTGCGCCCGCACCGTAACGGTGTCGGTCGTGTTATCGACCTGAACGTCCAAAAAATTGGTCGTGCCCGCATGGCGATAGCTCGTGCCATTTGGCAATCGGACGTGGATCGTCAGGTGGGGGTTCTTGGCCTGCGATTCGGCGAGCCTGCGCTTGTACTCGAGCACATCGCGCTCGCTGACCTGGAACAGCACATAGATGGGGTCCTGGCGGACGATGGTCGCCAGCTTACCCGACGTCGGCTCGACCAGATTGCCCACCGTGAAATTCGCAAGGCCGATCCTTCCGTCGATCGGCGAGCGGATTTCGGTGTAGCCGAGGTTGATCTCCGCTTGCTGCAAGGTGGCTTCGGCCTGTAGCACGCTGGCTTTGGCCGCGTCCTCATCCGCCTGACGCTGATCAACAGTGGCCTGCGCGATATTCTGATCTCGAACAAGCTGTTTGCCGCGCTCGAGCTGAAGCGCCGCATTGACCTCCGTGGCCTTGGCCCGCGCGACATTGGCGCGCTGCTGGTCGACGGCGGCCTTGTAGGTCGCCTGCTCGATGCGGAACAATAGGTCCCCGGTTTTGACGTTCTGTCCCTCGGTGAAATAGCGCTCCTCGATGAAGCCGGGGACGCGCGCGACGATGTCCACCTTGTCGATAGCCGTCACGCGGCCAATGTAATCGCCAGTTTCAGTGACTTGCCGCGTCGTCGCTGCGATGACTGAGACGGCGGGCGGCGGGGGGCCCTGAGCGGCAGCATTGCCGCAGATGATACAGCTAACTGCTCCGAGCACAGCCCGCGCATATTGCAAGTCCGCGCGGCCAAACATTTGGTCTCCTCCCGCCTGAGCCTAGCACCGGAGCAAGGACGACGCAACACGATGTCGTGATGCAATCGTGCTGCACGGGTTCGTACGAGGTTGCAACCGCGAGGCAACAGGACCCAACCGCCATCGCGACACGGCGCCCTCGGACCTAAGCGTCCAAAGTGGTTGCGTGTAGCGGTGCACTCGGCTGGTGTCGGCAGAGTGGCGGCTGCCGGTTTCACCGTCCATTCGGTGCTTTAGATAGCTTCGCCGGAGGTGGGTACCAACCTGCAACACACGGCTAGGCCTTGATCGTCTCATCACCGCAGAGCTTCCACGAGCGTAGAAGCTACCTCGGAGCAATTGTCGTGGC
>JAFAWC010000365.1 GCA_019242135.1 Mycobacteriaceae bacterium
CCGGCTTCAGCCCGGGCAGCCGGGCACCGTCGCACTGCTGTTCCTCGACCTGGACCGTCTCAAGGCCATCAATGACTTTCTGGGTCATACCGCCGGCGACCAGTTCATCCAGGCCGTTGCTCAGCGGCTCAGCGAAAGATTGGGCACCTCGTCGCTGATCGCCAGGCTCGGCGGAGACGAATTCGTCGTGGTTCCGGACTCCCCCACTAACATTGAGAAAGCTCAATCGCTCGCGCGCGACCTTCACGCTGCCCTATGCGATCGGGTAAGCATCGACGGAGAACTCGTAACGCGCACCGTGAGCATCGGTGTCGCGACAGGGACCCCCGGGCTGGACAGCACCACAGATCTGTTGCGGCGTGCCGATCAGGCGGTTCTGACGGCCAAGAATGCCGGCGGAAACCAGATCGCCTTGTTCACCCACGAAATGTCGAAACGGAGTGAATTCCGCAATGACATCGAACTGCACCTGCAAGACGTCATACGAAGTGAAGCGCTCACGCTGCACTACCTGCCCGAGGTCGACATGCGCACCGGCGAAATCCTGGCGGTCGAGGCGCTCGTGCGGTGGCAACATCCGGTGTGGGGGCTGATATCTCCGGATGCGTTCATCGGTGTCGCCGAATCCATAAATTTGGCAGGTGATTTGGGCCGGTGGGTCATCAGGGCCGCCTGCTCGCAGTTCGCCAGATGGCGCCGTCGCGGGTTGGGGCTCAACGCTCTTCTCCGTCTGAACGTTTCTCCCGTGCAGCTCGTCGCGGACGGTTTCGTGACGTCCGTCGCGAAGATCATCGACGAATTCGGTCTAGACGGTAGTTCGTTGTGTCTTGAGATCACCGAAAGTGTTGTCATGCAAGACATTGAAACCACCCGGATCACGCTTGCCGAACTGAAAGAACTGAGCGTCCGGGTCGCCATCGATGACTTCGGTACCGGCTACAGTGTGCTGTCATATCTGAAGGACCTGCGCGTCGACGCACTCAAGATCGATAGAAGCTTCGTACGCGAGCTTGGCACCAACGCGGGCGATCTCGCGATCGTGCGTGCCATCATCGCGCTCGCCAAGGCTTTCGATCTGGAGTTGATCGCTGAGGGTGTCGAGACCGAACTCGCGGCGCGAACGCTAATGGAGCATGGCTGTTACCGAGCGCAGGGCTTTTTGTTGTCACACCCGCTGCCCTGCGATGCGGCGGAGTCTTTGCTAGCCGTCGGTCGGGTGCCGGTGCCGTTCTCGGGTGACGGGCGCACGCGGGCGTCTCGCGCCGATCCGGCCGCGCGTTAACGCCGTTCACCTATCAACCCGGTGTCATGAGCTAACCTCTTATCAAGGTGGCACAACCTGCGAAAGGAAGTGCGCTTCATGGAGACGTTTCTGAGCCACATGTGACCGAACCGAACGAAAAGCGCGCCGACCTCACGCGTCGACAGATTCTCCACGCGGCCGCGCACCAGTTTGCCCACCGCCCGTACAGCCAGGTAAGCCTGGACGACATCCTCGAGAACGCCGCGGTCACCAAGGGTGCGATGTACTTTCATTTCCGCTCGAAGCATGCGCTGGCGCTGGCGATTATCGACGAGCAAACCCACAATGGACGCACCGCAGCAAACGCTATTCTGGGCCGTCGACTCTCCGGATTAGAAACGATGGTCGACCTTTTGTATCTTGTTGCGGCGCAGGATCTCAGCGACAACGTTGCCCGGGCAGCGATGAATCTGGTCGAAAGTGTCGGTCGCGCCGACGGTATACAAATTAAACTGCTCGGCCAATGGATCGCGGCGTTTGCAATGGTCCTGCAGCGTGCGATCAGCGAAGGTGACATCCGAGACGATGTGAAACCGGAAGTCGGAGGTCGCCTTCTCGTTGCGCTTTATATGGGGCTGCGCCAGACCAGCGAGCTCTCCGATTCACACAAATTCTTTTCCGATTTGGAGGAGGTGCTGCTGCTCACCTTGACCGCCCTGGCTCAGCCCGACCGCATCGCCTACATAACGCAGTTCATCAAGCGACGGACCGCCATCGCAGTAAACAGCGTGCCGATGCGGTCCCACACCCCTTGACACGTTGGCCACGTACATACGGTTGCGTGACTCGGCGCTGTTAAGCTAACTGGTTGGCGGCCGCCGGCGGCGGGGCTGGGACGACCGGTGGCGCGTGCCCGGAGGTATGCAGGCATGGTACGGCAGGCCCGGTCAGACGTGACCCGGCAGAAAATCATCGACGCGGCGGTCGAGCTTTTCACTGACGTCGGCTACGACGCCACCAGCCTGGGCGACATCATTGACCGGGTGGAGGTCACGAAAGGTGCTTTCTACTACCACTTCGACTCTAAAGAGTCGCTGGCACAGGCCATCGTCGCCGACGGTGCGACGGCCTTGACGGGCGCCTTCGCCGGTATCACGTCCGCTCCCGCGCCTGCCCTCGAGAACATCATTCACGGTGTCTTCGTCGTCGCCGATTTGGTGCGCGCCGACAAATTGGCCGGCACCGCCGTGCGCCTGTCTCGAGCACTGGGAGAGTTGAGCGAGGCGTCGTCCCAGGCGTACAACGTTTTATTGCAGGCATTCTCAGCGCAGACGGCAAAGGCTCAGGAGCAAGGTGATCTTCGCGATTCTCTGGATCCGTTGACCGTCAGCGAGTTCATT
>JAFAWC010000649.1 GCA_019242135.1 Mycobacteriaceae bacterium
TCGCGGCGAGGATCGCCAACAGGTTGATATAGCCCGGGCTGATGCCTGATCCGAACATCGTCGAGCCGCCCTGCCGGCACGCCTCGGCGATGCGGTCGCGGCCGGCGCCCTGGTTGTGTCCGGTGATAAACGACGCCGTTGACACCACGTTGGCGCCGGAGGACAAAATGCGGACCAGTTCATCGACATCGATCCACATCGGGTTGTAGACGACGCAGTCCGGTTGCAGGGCGAGCAGCGCATCGACGTCGTTGGTGGCGGCGATACCCAGCGGTTCGATGCCGCAGAGCTCGCCCACGTCACGGCCGGACTTGTCCTGCGACCATGCATAACAGCCCACGAGATCGAGGGTCGGGTTGGCGACGATCGCCTGCACCGAGCTTTTCCCGACATTGCCCGTGGTCCATTGGACGACGCGGTGTGGCGTTGTGTTGAGCACTCGCACAGCATACGGGAGACGCAGCGACGGGTAGGCGAATTTCTGAGCCCCCTCGGGTCCATCGGATGAGACGCTTATGCGGGCCGCAAATGCTGGGGGAGGTATGAGAATGGCCGCGGGCGAGTACCCCAAGGGCCGCGGAGGGCTGCCGGTGCGAGACGTCGGCCGGTTGTTGTTACGGTGCGCCGACAGGCCCGGGTTGGTGGCTGCAGTCAGCAGCTTCCTTGCCCAGGCAGGGGCCAACATCGTGTCACTGGACCAGCATTCCACGGAACAGACCGGGGGAATGTTCATGCAGCGCACGATATTTCATCTGCCGGGATTAGCCGGTGTGCGAGACCGGCTGGAACGAGACTTCGCCGAGCAGGTCGCCGCACGGTTCGAAATGGATTTTCGGCTCACCGAGGCGGCCAAGCGCAAACGAGTTGCCATCATGGCTTCGAAGGACGACCACTGCCTGCTTGATCTGCTGTGGCGCAACCGGCGCGGTGAACTGGACATGGCCGTGGTGATGGTCATCGCCAACCATCCGCACCTGGCGGACGACGTCCGGCCGTTCGGTGTTCCCTTCATCTACGTTCCGGCGACGAAGGAGATCCGGGAGCAGGCCGAACAACGCCAGCTCGAGTTGCTGCGCGGAAACGTCGACCTCGTGGTGCTGGCCCGTTACATGCAGGTGCTGACACCCCGTTTCCTCGCGGACGTGGGCTGTCCGCTGATCAATATCCACCACTCGTTTCTTCCTGCTTTTATCGGCGCGGCGCCATACCGGCGCGCCAAGGAACGTGGAGTGAAAATCGTCGGAGCGACCGCGCATTACGTGACAGAAAACCTCGACGAGGGTCCCATCATCGAGCAGGACGTGGTGCGTGTGGACCACCGCCACAGCGTCGAGGACCTTGCCCGACTCGGGGCCGACGTCGAGCGGGCGGTGTTGTCACGCGCGGTCCTGTGGCATTGCGAGGACCGCATCATCCGATACGGCAACCAGACGATCGTTTTCTAATACGGATAGTCGCGTTGCCTGTGCGTGGTCTGGGGCGGCGCGGGAGCCACGACCGGCGGCGTGAACATGTTGCCTGACGTGGGGTTGGGCATGTTCTGTGTCGGGGAGGCCGGCGCCGCCGGTGGAGCGGTCGTCGTCGGGGCGGTCGTTGTTGTCGTCGTCGTAGTGGACGGCGCGTTGTCCGTCTTGGACCCGCACGCTGTGGTGATCCCACCCACTGCGATGAATGCGACGGCGACGGCAACACCTGCGCGGTGAGCCAGCCGATGTGACTCCATGGATTCCAGTCCTGTCTCTCTTTGCTGTGAGTCAGGTGGACCAAACTATCAGTAGTTGTTGCAAGTGTTGGCGACCTGGAGGACCACGCCCTCGTACTGCGCGGCGCCCGGAAGACTCTGCACCTGCTGAATCATCCGGTTGCGCTGATCCACCGACGAGCCGAGGAAGCTACGCAGCCACGACTGCGCCGCCGGGGCAGCGGCGAACTGTTTGGCGGCATCGGGAGATTGCGCGTTCAGCGCCGCCATGGCCTGCGAATACGTGCATGTTGTGTTGACCAGTGGGCCCAGATCGGGGTCGGCGGAGGCGACGCCGGTCCCGGCGGCCAACGACAACGCGACAGCGCCAACCGCGACTACGAGTCCTGTCGACGACAGCTTGGCCATGTTTGTACACCTTCCGATCAATGCACCGTCGACACTTGAACGGCGACACCAGCCAGTACGCGCCGTCGGGCCAACGCTAGCGGGGATTGCGGACATGCTGGGCGGCATTGATCGCTCGAGGGGACGAAAGAGCACGTCAAGCACTCTTTCGGCCGGGCAGCTCAGCCCTCCGCGTCGGGGACGGTGATCGGCGGGATTGCTTTTGACGAATTGGCTAACGGCGCGTTAACAGCACCCTTCCTGGACGTTTGCGAAAAGTTGGCACCGGTATGCGACCGATCTGGCGTCGAGGCTTTATGGTGTCGCTGTGCCTGAGATGAATCGTCGCAACATGATGCTGATGGCGGGGATCGGCGTGGCGGCTGCCGCGATTCCCCTCCCCAAGGCCGGTGCCTATCCGTCTGCGCCCGGTGTGCCCGCGGCTCCGGTGCCACCACCCGCGGCGCCGCCCGGTGCGACGACGGACGGCTACATTTTCTCGGACGACTTCGACGGCCCGCAGGGCTCAGGGCCCGACCCGGGGAAGTGGACGGTACAGACGTGGCAGGACGATGTCTGGCCGCCGGTGCTGGGGACCTACCGCAACGATCCGCAAAACGTGTTCCTCGACGGCAACTCCAACCTCGTTCTGCGCGCCACCCAAGACAACGGGGACTACTTCAGCGGCAAGATTCGCGGGAACTGGCGGGGCTTGATCGGTCACACCTGGGAAGCGCGAATCAAGCTCAACTGTCTGACTCCCGGTGCCTGGCCGTCGTTCTGGTTTGTGAACGAGGATCCCCTGCCTGACGGCGAAGTCGACGCGTTCGAGTGGTACGGAAACGGGGTGTGGCCTCCGGGCACCACCGTGCACGCGGCATCCAACGGCAAGACATGGGAGGGCAGGTCCATCCCCGAGCTGGTCGACGGCGGCTGGCACAACTGGCGGATGCGATGGGACGACGACGGTTTCAAGTTCTGGCGGGATTACGTTGACGGCGCCAAGCCGTACTTCAGTGTGCCGCCGGTGCCCATTCCGGTTCATGGCAATCCGACCGACAAGCGGTGGCCCTTCAACCAGCCGGGCTATTTTATGACGCCCATGTTCACACTTGCGGTCGGTGGACCGGGGGGCGGCCACCCGGACCTCGGGAATTATCCGGCAGACATGCTCATCGACTGGATTCGCGTCTGGTAAGAGACGGCGCTTGATTGCGGCCGATTCCGCTAGGCGATCGACGGGGTGAGTATCGCGCGCGATGCCGGCGAAACTCACGACCGAGGTTTCGCTCGTTTCGCTGACCACCTGCCTCGGGTGCTTGACCCGCTGTTGGTTGGCATATTGGCTGCGGCGCTGAGCCTGGCAGGTGCTGGGCGGCCGTCGTTCTGGTACGACGAGGCGGCGACGATCTCTGCCTCCTATAGCCGTTCGGTTGGTCAGTTGTGGCACCTGCTGGGCAGTGTCGACGCCGTCCA
>JAFAWC010000048.1 GCA_019242135.1 Mycobacteriaceae bacterium
CCTGTGCGACAGAGTGGTGCGGTGGTGGGTACCCGAGCGGTGGACCTTCCTCGACGAGGTTCCGAAGACCAGTGTGGGCAAGTTCGACAAGAAGGTGATCCGTGCGCGCTATGCGGACGAGGCCTACGAGGTCGTCGAGTGCAGGGACTGAGGTGACCCCATGGACAGCACGATGCAAGACTTTCCGTTGACGGTGACGTCGATTCTGCGGTACGGCACCAGCATTCACCCCGACCGGATCGTGAGCACCGCGACCGACGACGGCTTTCAGGAGATGTCCTTTCGCGAGCTGGGCTTACGCGCGGGCCAGCTGGCCAACGGACTCCGCAGCCTCGGCGTGCGCGGCGACGAGCGCGTCGCCACGTTGCTGTGGAACACCGAAGAACACCTGACGGCCTACTTCGCGGTGCCGTGCATGGCGGCGGTGTTGCACACGCTCAACATTCGTCTCTCGGACGAGCAGCTCGCCTTCATCATCAACGACGCACAGGACCGGGTGGTGATCGCCGACTCGACTCTCGCCTCGCAACTGGCCGCCGTCCTTCCCAACACACCGACGGTGCACACCGTGCTCGTGGTCGGGCCGGGCGACCAGGCTGCCCTTGCCGCTACGGGCAAGCGTGTGATCTCCTACGAGGAACTCCTGGACGGCCAGCCAACCGAATATGCGTGGCCTGACATAGCCGAAAAATCGGCTGCGGCAATGTGTTACACGAGTGGAACCACCGGCCATCCCAAGGGGGTCGTGTACAGTCACCGCTCGACCTATCTTCACAGCACCGCGCTGTGCAGCACGAACGGGCTGTCGGTCAGCGAGACCGACTGCCTGCTGCCTGCGATTCCGATGTTTCATGCCAACGGTTGGGGTCTGGCCATCGCGGCGCTGGTGGCTGGCGCCGATGTTGTCCTGCCGAATCGTTTCCTGCAGGGCCCCAGGATTCTTCGGATGATCGCGGACCGGAAAGTGACGTTGGCGGCCGGTGTGCCGACGATCTGGACCGACGTTCTGCACTGTCTGGAGGACGACCCGGGCTGTGACATCTCGTCGCTGCGAATGGTCCTGTCCGGCGGCTCCGCGGTGCCCGAATACCTCATGGACAGCTACCGGAACAAGTTCGGGGTGGAGCTGGTGCAGCTGTGGGGGATGACCGAGACATCGCCGATCGCGTCGCTGGCTCAGCCCCCGGCCGGTGCGGAACCCGCCGCCGCGTGGCGGTGGCGCCTCACCGCGGGCCGCCCGATCTTCGGCGTCGAGATGCGCATCGTCGATGACGACGGCAACGTGCTGCCCCCCGACGGCGAGTCGGTGGGGGAGTTGGAGGTTCGCGGACCATGGGTCACCGGCAGCTATTACGGGGACCGGGATGCCGAGAAATTCGCGGACGGGTGGCTGCGCACGGGCGACGTCGGCAGAATCGATGCCCGCGGCTACGTGACCTTGACCGACCGTGCCAAGGACGTGATTAAGTCGGGGGGCGAATGGATCTCGTCGGTCGAACTGGAGAACCACATCATGGGTCATCCCGAGGTTGTGGAGGCCGCCGTCGTCGGCGTCTCCGATGAGCGCTGGCAGGAGCGGCCCCTGGCCGCGGTGGTGCTGACCGATGACGCCACGGTCAGCGCGTCGGAGCTGAAAGACTACCTGCGCGACAAGGTGGTTCGGTGGTGGCTGCCCGAGCGCTGGACGTTCCTCGACGAGGTGCCCCGCACCAGCGTCGGCAAGTTCGACAAGAAGGTGATCCGCACGCGCTACGCCGATGACGTCTACGACGTCGTCGTGTGTACGGATTAGAGTCTTTTGACGTGATCGCCGTTCCGGCCTGGGTGTGGCGCTTCGGCGCGGTCGTCAGGACGCTGATTGTCGGCCCTGCGGTCGGTCTGGTCTTGGGGTTGCTCGCGCTGCTCGGCGCTAATTCCTTGCCCGCCGGGCTCATTGCGATGGTCATCGTCACGCTCTTTTACATTGCGTTCATCGCCCGTCGGATCGCCAGGTTCTGGCCGGGTGCCAAAAAGCTGAGCGGGGGCGACCGCGTGACAGTGGTTGGCGCGGTCCGCAGCGGGGGTGAGGTCGGTCAGTCCCGCCTGGCGCCAGCCGTCATCGAGTACAGCCGTGCGCTGCAGGACGCGGCCGAACGTCGGATGTGGCGCTGGGTGATAGCCCTGCTCGGCGTGGCCGCACTCGGTATCGCGGTCTTCGACACGATGACGGCACCGGTCGGTGAGGCCGCGGTGTCGTGGCTGTACTTCGCGTTCTTCCCGGTGGAGGCGTGGTGGTGGCCGCGCAGGCGGCGGCGGCTGCTTGCCAACGCGCAGCGCGCGCAGGAGTTGGCGGGGCGGCTGCTCGCGCAGCAGCCGGACCGATCCCATTAGGGCTGCAGGATCGGCCGAAGCCGCTCGAGCACCTCTGAATCCTCGATGGTTGACGGCACCGGTTCGTCGCGGCCATGGGCGATGCCGCGCATGGTCTTTCGCAGAACTTTCCCGGAGCGCGTCTTCGGCAACGCCGGGACGACGTCGACCAGCCGGAAACACGCGACCGCGCCGAGCTGCTCACGCACGGCCGCCACCAGTTCGGCAGCGAGGCCGTCGGCGCACGCGCCGGCCTTCAGCACCACCAGGCCTCGCGGCACCTGTCCCTTGATCTCGTCGGCCACCCCGATCACCGCGCATTCGGCCACGGCGGGATGGGCGGCCAGCACCTCCTCGATCGCGCCGGTGGACAGTCGGTGGCCCGCCACGTTGATGACATCGTCGATGCGGCCCATGACGAACAGATATCCGTCCTCGTCGACGTGGCCGCCGTCGCCGGTGAGGTAGAAGCCCGGGTGCGCCGCCAGATACGCCGAGCGAAACCGATCGTCGTCTTCCCACAACGTCGGCAGCGCCCCTGGGGGCAGGGGCAGCCTGATGCAGATCGCGCCGTCTTCTCCGGGTTCGCAGCAACTGCCGTCGGGCCGCAGAATCCGCACGTCGTATCCGGGCATCGGGATCGTCGGCGACCCAGGCTTGATCGGCAGCGGCTCGATGCCCATCGGGTTGGCGGCGACCGCCCAGCCGGTCTCGGTCTGCCACCAGTGGTCGATCACCGGAACGCCGAGCTGCTTCGAGGCCCACCCGTAGGTGTCTGGGTCCAGTCGCTCACCCGCCTGAAACAGATACTGCAACGACGACAGGTCGTGTTGTGCGATGTGTGTTCCGGCCGGGTCTTCCTTGCGGATCGCCCGCATCGCGGTCGGCGCGGTGAACAGCGCCTTGACCTGATGCTCGGCCACCACCCGCCAGAAGGCGCCCGGATCCGGAGTGCCCACTGGCTTGCCCTCGTAGAGCACGGTCGTCGCCCCGACCAGCAAGGGCCCGTACACGATGTAGGAGTGGCCGACCACCCAGCCCACGTCGGAGGCCGCCCAGAACACATCCCCGGCGCCGATGTCGTAGACGTTGCGCATGCTCCACGCGAGAGCGACCGCGTGTCCCCCGTTGTCGCGGACGATGCCTTTCGGCTTGCCTGTCGTGCCGGATGTGTACAGGACGTACAGCGGGTCCGTCGAGGCCACCGACACCGGGTCGACGGGTGCCGCCGTCAGGTCATCCCAGTCGAGGTCACGCTCGGCGTCTAACCGGCAGCGGTGTCGCTCGCGTTGCACGATCACGCACCACCGCGGCGGGTGCGCACAGGCCGCGATGGCGGCATCGAGCATCGGTTTGTACTCGACGATGCGGGTCGGCTCGATTCCGCAGCTCGCCGACACGACCACCGCCGGGCGGGCATCGTCGATCCGCGCGGCGAGTTCGTGGGCGGCGAAGCCGCCGAACACCACCGAGTGCACGGCGCCGAGCCGTGCGCAGGCCAGCATCGCGATCACGGCCTGCGGGACCATCGGCATGTAGATCACTACCCGGTCGCCCCGGCGCACACCGAGCGCGCGCAGCGCCCCGGCGAGACGGGCTGTGGCGTCGAGCAACTCGGCATAGCGGTACGTGCGCTGCGTGCCGGCCACTGGCGAGTCGTAGATGAGCGCAGCCTGCTCGGCCCGCCCATTTGCGACGTGGCGGTCCAGCGCGTTCACGCACGTGTTCAGTTCCGCGTCGGGAAACCACCGGTAGAACGGCGGATTGTCGTCGTCGAGAATCCGCTGCGGCGAACTCGTCCAGTCGATGGCCTCGGCGGCGTGAGCCCAGAATTTTTCCGGGTTTTCCAGGCTCGCGTCGAAGAGTTCTCGATAACCCATCCCGCACGCTCCTTCATCCGGCGAATGCCCGTCACTCCTGGAA
>JAFAWC010000670.1 GCA_019242135.1 Mycobacteriaceae bacterium
CGGCGACGCTCGTCGGCCTGATGAGCATTCCCGGCATCGCTGTGCTCTATGCCGGCATCGTGCAGCGGAAATGGGCCGTCAACACGATGTTGATGGCCTTCACCGGGTTTTCGTTGGTGCTCGTGGTGTGGGTGCTGTGGGGTTTCAAGATGGGTTTCGGGGACCCGCTGAAACTCGGCCCCGGAATCCTGCAATCCGCGGTGGGAAAGCCGCGTTCCATCTTGGGTGCAGGCAACACCGACCGGGCGGTGATCCCGCTGCTGGACGGGTTGATGCCGAAGTTCAACTTCTCCGAGAGCACGCTGGCCTACTTCCAGTTCGTGTTCGCCGCCATCACCCCGCTGCTGTTTTTGGGCAGCGTGGTGGGACGCATGAACTTCCGGGTGTGGCTGCTTTTCGTACCGCTGTGGTCGACGCTGGCGTACTCGGTGAACGCGTTCTTGTTGTGGGGCGGGGGCTGGTGGTCGCAGCCGCACCCGAGCATCAGCAGCGCGTGGAACACTGGGGCGCTGGACTTCTCGGGTGGATACGTGATCCATTTGGCTGCGGGCACCACCGGTTTCGTCGCGGCGGCCGTGATCGGGCCGCGGCTGGCGCGCGACCGCGAGCGCGCCATTCCGAACAACCTGCCGATGGCCGCCGTCGGGGCGGGGATTCTGTGGCTGGGCTGGAACGGCTTCAACGGCGGTGACCCCTACTTCTCGGGCGCCAATGCGTCACTGGCGGTGATCAACACCAACCTGGCCACCGCGGTCGCGCTGCTGACCTGGGTGATCTGGGACATTTTCGCCAGCCGCCAGCGCAAGCCCACTTTCCTGGGCGGCATCAACGGCATGATCGCCGGACTCGTGGGTATCACGCCGGCCGCCGGTTTCGTGAACAGCTTCGGCGCCCTGATCATCGGTGTCGCGACGTCCAGTGTGGTGTGGCTGTCGTGGAACTACCTGGGTCGCACCCGCCCGTTCAAGAAGGTCGACGACACCTTGGGGGTGGTTCACACCCACGGCGTGGCCGGCCTCATGGGCGGATTGCTGGTCGGGGTGCTCGCCGATCCCCACATCGTGGAATATCTGGGCAACGGCGCCGACGTCTCCGATGTCACCGCGGCGGGGTGGCTGTGGGGTCATCACCCCATGCAGATCCTGATCCAGCTCGGTGCCGCGTTGACTGTCATCGTCTGGGACGCCCTGGTCACGTTCGTGATCCTGCGGTTCTTGGGACTGTTCATGAAGCTGCGGGCGCCCGACGAAGTCTTGGAGCTGGGTGACGTCGGCGTGCATGAGGAAGAGGCCTATCCCGACGAGACCCTGGTCACCGGGCGCCCGGTGGCACCGGTTGTTCCGGCCACCGTCGGCTCAGCCATCACCGAGCGGCATGCTGCGGCTTCGCAGGACTGATGCCATGAAACTCATCACCGCCATCGTCAAGCCGTTCACCGTCGATGACGTCCGCTCTGCCGTCGAACAGGCAGGGGTACTTGGCCTCACGCTGACCGAGGTGCAGGGATACGGCCGTCAGAAGGGACACACCGAGGTCTACCGGGGCGCCGAGTACTCGGTGGACTTCGTCCCCAAAGCGCGCGTCGAGGTGCTGGTCAAGGACGAGTCCGTGGACGCGGTCGTGGCCGCGATCCTCGCCGCCGCGCGGACCGGCAAGATCGGGGACGGCAAGGTCTGGGTGAGTTCGGTCGACGGGCTGATCCGGGTGCGCACGGGAGAGCGTGACGGCGACGCTCTCTAGTTAGCGTCCGATTCAGCGCCCTCGAGGACTGGCATCGTACTGCGTGCGGTTCGCATGACGGCCAGCCCCGCGAGGAGCAGCAGCGCGGCGATCACGGCGAGGATGGACTGGATGCCGCCGCCCACGCTCCAGCCGTGATGCTGCAGCATCTGCAATACGGTGCCCGACACGGTGATCCCGACGCCGGCGATCGTTACCAGGGACGTCAACGCGACGCCGGCGGCTTCCCCCGCCCGCTCGGGTGCAACGACGGTCTGAGTCGCGACCGTCGTGAACGCGTAGACCAATCCCATCGTGAAACCACAGGCCGTCAGCGCAAGAAGGTAGACCACCCAGCCCTTCGAAGCTGCCAGCACGGCAAGCGATATCGCAGCGACCACGCAGCCCGTTCCCATCACCGCAACGGGCGAAAGGCGCGACGCCAGACGTCCCGAGATCACACCGCCCAGCGCTGCCCCCGCGGACGGGCCGAGGAAAACGACGCCCGCCACGAGTGGATCCAGTCCACGCACTTGTTGCAGGTTCAGCGTCGACAGGAACACGGTCGCCGTGTAGGCGATGTTCGCGATCGTGCCCGCGACGACCAGGATCGCGAACTTTGAATTGCGCAGCAGCGACAGGTTTACCAACGGCCAGCGCACCCGCTTTTCGACACCGACGAAGCCGCCGAGCACAACCAGGGACGCAACGAACGCGCCGACCGTCGGCACGGACAGCCATCCCCACAAGGGCGCTCGGTCGAATGCGAACGTGAACAACCCTATTCCGATGGTGATCAGCGCCAGCCCGCTGACATCCAAGCGCCGCGGCACAGTGTCGTCCGAGGACTCCGGAAGTGTCTTCACGCCGATGAGCAGCGATACCGCGGCTAACGGCACCAGCAGCCAGAACACTGCGCGCCATCCCAGGGTCTCGGTGAGCAGGCCCCCCACGAGCGGGCCCGCAGCGTTACCCAATCCCGCTATGCCGTAAGCCAATCCAATGGCATGACTGGACCGCTCGGCCGGAAAGGCGTTTGTCAGTACGCTGACGGACACCGGAAAGATAAAGGCGGCGCCCAGTCCTTGTACTGCCCGGAACGCGATGACGACGGCGGCGGTCGGTGCGACGGCGCAACCGACCGATGCCACCCCGAACAAAACGATCCCGGCGAGCAGCGCGCGGCGACGCCCGAAGATGTCGCCGATGCGGCCCGCCGGAACCATGAACGCGCCCAACGTCAGCATGTAGACGCTGATCACCCATTGCAGGTCCGCCGTGTTGCTGCCCAGATCCGACGCCATTCGTGGCAGCGCGAGGTTCATCGCGAAGTAGTCGATCTGCACGCAGAACAACGCCGTCGATACGGCCGCCAGGATCCACCCGGTGTGCGTCGTGCGGGCCGCGGAGGTCACGGCTCGACGATACGGTTTCAGAGGCCCGGGGTGCCGCTAATCCGGCCTGCCGCCGTGCTCACGTCGCTGCGCGCTTCGATCGCCTTGACGCTGTTGGCGAACGCCTTTGCCAACACGCGCTTGCCGACGGTTCCGAGCACGCTCGAAAGCACCCGTCCCCTGAAGTTCTTGCCCTCGCGAACGATGACGACGTCGACGTCGGTCGTTCCGTTGGGGTGTCGGCTGAGGGTATAGGTGTAGCCCGAGGCGCCGCCGAACACATTGGAGTCGGTCGTCATCAGCGTGACGCGATAAGGATCTGACCAGTCGTAGTGCAGACGTTCCCAAATACCACCCGAGCCCTCGGTGACGTCGGCCTCATTGCGGCCCAGGTGATGCACCTTGAGGTACGCGTCGGCGCTATTTGAAAACAGCTTCGACCGGCCCGGCCCGAAGTCGGTGAGGCCCGCGATGAACTGCTCAGGAGTGGAGGTTGTCGTCCGGTGGAAGTGAATCGTAGACATGAGAGTTTCCCTTCAGCAAGGATTTTCGTGTTCGGGCGCCGCCGCGCAGCTGGCTGACTCGCCATCTGCCCGGCGGCTCTTACGACCACCATCAGCGCGCTGCCTGCCATGCGAATTCCTGTCGACGGATCGCCAGCCAGTCCCAATCGATACTGCTATCGGCAGGGACAGCCTTAACATCGGGTCGTGGGACCGCGGGCCACTGCGCTGGGTGACTACCTGCGCGCGCGCCGCGAGCAGGTTCGCCCCGAAGACGTCGGGCTGGTTGGCGGCGCCCGGCGGCGGGTGCCGGGTTTACGGCGCGAGGAGCTGGCGACGCTCGCCGGCATCAGCAGCGCCTACTACCTACGCCTGGAGCAAGGCCGTGACACGCATCCATCCGCGCAGGTTGTGGCGGCGTTGGCGCGCGCCCTACAGCTCGACGCCAAGGCCACGGAGTACCTGCACCGACTGGCAGCCCCGGCCGGGGGCCGCAGCCCTCACGCCGACATGGAGGCCGATGTCGAGACGGCGGTCAACGGACTGGACCACGTGATCGATCAGTTTTCGATGCCGGCGATTGTGGCCAGCCGATGCCAGGACGTCCTGGCCGCAAATCCCTGCGCCCGCGCGCTCTCGCCGGGTTTCACCCCTGGGCAGAACTTCCTGCGCTGGCGCCTTCTCGAACCTGCTGCGCGTGATCTTTACGTCAATTGGGAGGAGGCGACCGAAGTAGCGGTCAGCGGGTTGCGCGAGGCCGCCGGCGATATGGATGATCCTCGGTTGCGAAGGTTGATCGACGAGCTGTCGGCCGCCAGCCGGCGCTTCCGTGAGCTGTGGGCGCGGGCGGATGTCGGTTACCGCCCCGGTATCGTTCACCTGCGCCACCCCCGGGTGGGCGACCTCTATCTGCACCGCAACAGCCTCAGCGTGCCCCACTCGGGTGGGCAGCACCTGCTGATTTATCACGCCGAGGCCGGCAGTCAGTCCGCGAAGGCGCTCGACGAACTGCACGCCCCGGCGACCTCCCTCGTGCCCGGGCGCGCGAGCCGAAACCGACCGGCTACGCACCGATGCCCGAGGTGACCGGCAGACTCGACGCGGTGCTCGAGGCACACGGCGGGCTCGCCTGGTGGCGCGAATTCGGCCTCTTCCCAAGAATCCTCCAAGCGCACGGCTAGAGACTCGCGCTACAAGCAACGGTCAACGACC
>JAFAWC010000204.1 GCA_019242135.1 Mycobacteriaceae bacterium
GTGGAGCTAAGGGGATTCGAACCCCTGACCTACTCGATGCGAACGAGTCGCGCTACCAACTGCGCCATAGCCCCTGGTCGCTAGCAGGCTACCAGTCGAGTAGCGCGCCCCGAAAACGAGCGCGGGTCTCCGAGCGCCGCGAAGTTACTGGCCGGAGGCCTTCGGGAGGTGGTAGTCCATCGAGCCCGGCGGGTATTCGAGGTGGTCGAAAGTCGGGTCCTCGTCGTCGATTTCCAGCACCACCGACCCGGGTCGGCGAAGCCTGGACGGCACGTCGTAATCCGCGTCGGCGGTGTTCTGCACACCGAGGTGCGCGCGCGCCATTCGTTGCATCCGCCGGCGCCGCACGCGTTCCTCGATCCTCGTCTGGCGTCGCAAGTAGGCCAGGTACAGCAGGGTGATTACGCCGGCGCCGCCGCAGGCCCACCATCCGCCGGGCCACACCGTGACCGCCGCGGCCGTCGTCCCCACCAGGATCAGCGTCATCAGCGACAGCACACGCTTGCGGAATCGGTACTTGCGTGCGCTGACCGCCGCCGCGGTCCGGGATTCATAGAGCCGACGCCGCGAACCCACTGCGATCGTCGGCGGATCGTCCTCAGACTCCAACCCCGACGTATCCTCGACCGTCTCGTACTCAGCCGAGGTGGTGTTCTCCTCGGGTGTCTCGTCGTCCGGGACGACCGGCACGGGCTCCGGCTCGGTGTTCGCCTCCAGCTGCGGCTCGGCCCCGGCCGGCGGCTCATCGACTGCTACCACCTCGGCCGGCGGGCCATCCTTGCTCTCATTGACGACATCAGCATCGAGAAAATCCTGCTCGAGGTCGACATCCGCCGCCTGGACGACTTCGCCTTGACCGCCCGGCTCGGCGTCGTCCTCGAGCTCGTCGTCATCGGCGATCGGCTGCCAATCCGGGTCGCTGCGGTGCCCCGCGGCCGGCCCTTTGCGCAGCTTGCGTGCCACTCCGCTGTTCAACACCCGGGTGGCCAACGCGACGTCGCTGGTGCGGCGCACCGCGTCGCGCTTGCTGATCAACATCGGCACGAGGACGAACAGCCACAGCACCACGAGTGAGATCCACAGAAGGGATTGCGGGACGCTTGGCATGGTGCCTGCTCCTTTCACCGTCAGGCTAAGTCTGTGATCAGCGCAAAGGGCGAAGGCGCGCCGCCTGACCACTACAATTACACACCTGTAATTCGATCAGGACAAGCACCATTAGTAACAGAAGTCACATTTGCAACAGTCACGACCAGCGTGCATGGCCGGAACGCACCAATGCCGATGCCACCGAACCCCGGACTTCCTCGACCGTGATCGCCAGCAACAGATGGTCCCGCCAGCCCCCGTCGACGTCGAGGTAGCGCTGCAGCAGCCCCTCCTCCCGGAAGCCGACCTTGGCCAGCACCCGACGGCTCGCGGCATTCTCCGGTCGCACGGTCGCTTCCACCCGATGCAACCTCACCGCCCCGAAACAGTGATCGAGGCCGAGCGCCAGTGCTCCCGTCGCGACGCCACGGCCGCCGGCGGAGCTGGCCACCCAGTACCCGATCCACGCCGACCGCAACGCTCCATGGGTCACATTGCCAACCGTGAGCTGTCCGCAGAACTGGCCGCCGAGCTCGATCGCGAACGGCAACATCCGGCCCTTGCGCGCCTCCGCCCGAAGGCCCGAGCACACCGACGGCCACGACGAAACCGTCTGCCTGCGCACCCAGTCGGCGTCGGTGGTGGGTTCCCACGGCTCCAAATGGGCACGGTCGACCAGCCGGATCTTGCTCCATTGCGCGGCATCGCGCATCCGGACCGGCCGCAGTCGCACGACACCGCCGGCCACCCTGATCGGTCCCACGGTGGCCGGCCAGCCTGGATGAACGGAACTGTTGCGAAAAAAGCTCACTTGTCGCTGGGTATCGTAATCAGCCGCGCTGGGCCAAAAACGCGACGCTGACGATCTCGCCGGTGCGGATCTGTTCGGCGTCGCTGGGCACGATCACCAGACAGTTGGCTTCGGCCAGCGTCGCGAGCAGATGAGATGACGAGCCGGGCGCGCCGAGCACCTGCACAAGGTACTCGTCGGTGTCCTGGTCGCGCATCAGCTGCCCGCGCAGATAGCCCCTGCGGCCCGGGACCGACGAAATCGGCGAGAGCGTGCGCGCTTCCACGACGCGCCGCATCGACTGACGCTTGCCCAGCGAGAGCCGGATCAGCGGACGCACCATCACTTCGAACACCACCAACGCGCTGACGGGGTTGGCCGGAAGCAAAAACGTCGGCACACCCTCCGGACCGAGCTGGCCGAATCCCTGCACCGACCCGGGGTGCATCGCGACCCGGTCGATGTCCATTTCGCCCAGCGGCGACAGCGCGGAACGTACGAGTTCGGCGGCGGCTCCTCCCACCGCCCCGGCGATCACGACCACCTCGGAGCGGTTCAGCTGTCCCTCGACCACCTCGCGCAGCTCGGTGGGGTCGCTGGACGCAATCCCGACGCGGCTCACTTCTGCGCCCGCGTCGCGGCCCGCGGCAGCCAAGGCGTAGGAATTGACGTCGTACACCTGACCGTTGCCCGGGGTGCGGGAAACGTCGACGAGCTCGCTACCCACGCTCATGATCGACACCCGCGGCCGCGGATGAACCAGCACCCGATCCCGGCCGACCGCCGCGAGCAGACCCACCTGCGCTGCGCCGATGATCGCGCCAGCGCGCACGGCGACGTCCCCGGGCTGCACATCGTCACCCGCGCGCCGGACGTAGGCACCCGAGCGCACGCTGCGCAACACCCGGATCTTCGACTCGCCCCCGTCGGTCCATCGCAGCGGCAGCACCGCGTCGGCGAGCGTCGGCAGGGGTGCCCCGGTCTACACGCGGGCCGCCTGCCGCGGCTGCAGTCGGCTCGGGGTGCGTGCGCCGGCCTCGATGTCGCCGACCACCGGCAGCCGCACCTCGATGCCATCGATCTCGCCGTCGTCGGGGTCACCACCCTCACCGACCTCAGACACATCGACGCTTCGCACCGCATACCCGTCGATCGCCGCCTGATCGAAGCCCGGCAGCGGCCGCTCCGTCACCACCTCTTCGGCGCACATGAGGCCTTGCGCTTCGGCAATCGCGACACGCACCGGCCGGGGCGCGACCGCCGCAGCCATCACCCGCGCCTGCTGCTCCTCTACCGAACGCACGGCATGCCTTCCTGCTCGTCGACCGATGAGCGCTTGCGCGAAAAGCAATGTCGGCCGAGGCCCAGCACACAATTACTGGTCGGTCAAGCCCAATCGCGCTACCAACCAGCGTCGCAACTCCGGGCCGTAGTCCTCGCGGTCCAACGCAAAGTCAACCGCAGCCTTGAGGTACCCGCCGGGATTTCCCAAGTCGTGTCGGGATCCGCGATGGACCACCACGTGCACCGGATGACCGTCCTGAATCAACAGCGCGATCGCGTCGGTTAGCTGAATCTCACCGCCGGCACCTCGCTGGACGCGGCGCAACGCATCGAAAACCGCCCGGTCCAGCACATAGCGACCGGCCGCGGCAAACCGTGAGGGCGCGTCCTCGGCTTTCGGCTTTTCCACCATTCCCTTGACTCGCAGCACATTCGGGTTCGCCGCGTCCGGCACCGTCTCGACATCGATAACGCCGTAGGCGCTGATGTCCGACGGGGGCACCTCGATCGCACACAACACGGTGCCGCCCCGCTTGGCGCGAACCTTCGACATGGTCTCCAGCACGCCGGTGGGCAACACGAGGTCGTCCGGCAACAGCACCGAGACCGCGTCCTCGTCGTTGGACAGCACGGACTCCACACAGCTGATCGCGTGCCCAAGACCGAGCGGCTTGGCCTGCACCACCGACTCCACCTTGATCAACGCCGGCGCCCGGCGCACTTTCTCCAACATGGTGTGCTTGCCGCGGGCTTCGAGCGTGCCCTCCAGCACCAAGTCCTCGACGAAGTGGGCGACCACACCGTCCTTGCCCTCGGAGGTGATAATCACCAAGCGCTCGGCGCCCGCCTCGGCCGCCTCGGCGGCGACCAGCTCGATGCCGGGCGTGTCGACAACCGGCAGCAACTCCTTGGGCACCGTCTTCGTGGCCGGCAAAAACCTGGTGCCCAGGCCCGCGGCCGGGACGACCGCAGTGCGCGGGATCGGAACTTCTGGTCGCGTCATCGGTCACACCCTATCGCCAAACACCTGGTGATTGCCTGTGGCACGAGTTGGCACCCCCTGTCATCGTTAGCCCGTGGCGCATACGTTAAAGGACCGGATTCGCGCCGACCGACTTGCCGCGCGGCAATCGGCTGGCGAAGATGTGCGCCGCGCCGAAACGCGGGCGCTCATCGCGCATCTGGACAGCATTCTGAACCGCGACGAAGCGGCAGCGTGCTACGCGCCGCGGCCCACGGAGCCGGGGTACCCGGACCTTGTCGAGGCCGCGGTCGGCATCTGCGGCGCGGTCTTGCTGCCGATTGCCCGGACGTCCGCCGACGGCCTGCCGCTGCCCCTGCAGTGGGCTGCTCACCGCGGCGGCGCGCTGGTCGGCGCGCCCTACGGCCTGGTCGAACCGCCCCCTCCGTGGCTACCGCCACCGGCGCTGGCAACCGTGCGCACGGTGCTGGTGCCGGCGCT
>JAFAWC010000458.1 GCA_019242135.1 Mycobacteriaceae bacterium
TTCACGCTACGCCGAGGTAGGCGGCCCGGATGCTGTCGTCATGCAAGAGGTCCTGACCCTGCCCCTCCCGTGTGATCGTGCCGGTTTCGAGGATGTAGGCGCGATCTGAGCGGCTCAGGGCTTGTTGAGCGTTCTGTTCCACCAGCAGCACGGTGGTGCCCTGCGAGTTGATATCGGCGATGATGCCGAAGATCTGCGCAATGACCATGGGCGCCAGCCCCATCGAGGGCTCGTCGAGGAGAAGCACACGCGGCCGCGCCATCAGCGCACGCCCTATCGCGAGCATCTGTTGTTCCCCACCAGACAACGTGCCGCCGACCTGGTTTCGCCTCTCGGCCAGCCGTGGAAAAGTCTCCAGGATCCAATCCAACTTCGCCCGGCGCTCGGCCCTCGTCGGGAACCGCCTCGCGTAGCAGCCCATTTCAAGGTTTTCGGTCACCGTCATGCCGGGGAACACCCCACGGCCCTCAGGCGCCTGGATCACGCCTGCGGCCACCCGAACGTGAGCCTTCATGCGCGAGATGTCGCGGCCCTCGAACCACACCGAACCGCGGCTGAGCGGTCGCACTCCCGATATCGCTCGCATGGTGGTGGTCTTGCCCGCCCCGTTGGAACCCAACAGCGTGACGAGTTCACCCTCGCGCACCACCAGCGAGACACCGTGTAGTGCCTCAATCCGGCCATAGTGCACCACCAGATCACGCAACTCGAGCAGCACGTCATCGGATTTCGTCATCGGGCACCCCCAGGTAAGCGGCAATGACCGCCGGGTCGTCACGGATCTGCGACGGCACTCCTTCGGCGATCTTCCTGCCGAACTCCAACACCACAATGCGGTCGGTGACACCCATCACCAGCCGCATGTCGTGCTCGATGAGCAGCACGGTGTACCCGTCGTCACGGATCCGGTTGATCAGCTCGATCAGGGCCGCCTTCTCCGCTTGGTTGAAGCCGGCAGCCGGCTCATCGAGGCATAACAGCTTCGGTTCGGTGGCAAGCGCGCGGGCGATTTCCAGTCGCCGCTGGTCGCCGTACGGCAGGTTCTTTGCCTTCTCCTCGCCCCGGTGAGCGATGCCGACGAACTGCAGTAGTGCCGCGGCACGTTCGATGGCGTCGCGTTCCTCGCGACGGTGGCGCGGGCTGCGCACGATCGCGGCGGGGACCGAGCTCCGGTGCCGCGCATCGGTTCCCACCACGACGTTTTCCAACGCGGTCATCTCGCCCCACAACCGGATGTTTTGGAACGTGCGCGCAATGCCGCGGCGGGTAATCTGATGGCGTTTGATGCGGCCGAGCGGCTCGCCGTCGAAGATCACGGTTCCGCCCGCCGGCCGGTACACGCCGGTGATCGCGTTGAAGCAGGTCGTCTTGCCCGCCCCGTTCGGCCCGATCAATCCCAGAATGTCTCCGCGCCGGATACTGAACGTCACCGAGTCCAGCGCCACCAGCCCACCGAAGCGGACCGTGAGATCGCGTGTCTCCAGGAGGTTCTCCCCTTCAGCCGCATGAACATCGCGATGAAGACCGGCCACCTCTTCGATGCTGCTCATGTCGTCGGCTCGCCCCGGTCCCCGCGCCGAAGCAACTCCCGCGCGGACCGTCCGTATGCCAACAGCTGCTGGCGAACCGGGAACAGGCCCTGCGGACGGAAGATCATCAACACGACCAGCGCCAGCCCGAAGAACAGGTACCGCAATTGCTCGAGTGCAATGCCGGCGAATTCCACGCCGATCAGCCGGTTCGGCAGGTACACAATCACGAACGCCCCAAAGATGACACCGAGCTTGTTGCCCTGGCCACCGAGGACGACCGCGCACAGAAACAGCATCGAATTGATGACGTTGAAGTACATCGGTGAGACAAACTGAACTTGGCCGGCATAGATCGCTCCCGACAGCCCGCCGATCCCGGCGCCGATCACAAACGCCCACAACTTGAATCTGAACGTGTTGACGCCCAGGATTTCGGCGGCGTCCTCGTCTTCACGAATGGCCACCCACGCCCGCCCTACCCTGCTGCGCTCCAGGTTTCCGACGATCAGTAACGCGATCGCAACCAGCACCAGCGCCAGCCAAAACCACCAGGTGCCGTAATTGGCATGACCTTTGGCGTTGCCGTTGGAGAAAAAGCCGCCGGGCACGTGACTTTCGCCGACCTTGGGATAGGCCACACCGGGAAGGCCGCGGGGGCCATTCGTCAGGCCCTGAAGGTTATCCGCCAGCAGCCGGATGATCTCTCCGAAACCCAGCGTGACGATCGCGAGGTAGTCCCCGCGCAGCCGAAGGGTCGGAGTACCCAGGATCAGCCCTGTCACCGCCGTGATGGCGACGGCGATCGGAAGGCACGACAGCCAGGCCCAGCCGGGGCTGAAAGGGCCGGCCGGACGCATCTGGTTCCACGGGCTGTTCGGGCTCGTCAGCAGCGCGACGGTGTAGGCGCCGACGGCATAAAAACCGACATAACCCAGATCGAGCAGTCCCGCCGATCCGACCACGACATTGAGCCCGATCGCGACGAGGGCCATCATCGCGAACTGCGCCATCGTGACGCCCATGCTGATCCCGGTGGTTGCCAGCAGCGGCGGCGGGAACAGCGGAATCAGCGCCACTATGACGAAACCCAGCGCGCCGACAAGCCATTTGGCTTGGCGCGACAGCCCGCCCCACCAATGCCGCAACACATCTCCCGGCTGGGTCAGCTTCTCGATCAGGGTCACACGCGCGCCCTCCCGAGGCTTTCGCCCAGGATGCCGGTCGGGCGAACCAGAAGGACGAGAACTAAAAGCACGAAGGCAACGACGTCACGCCACTGGGAACCGAAGACCGCCTGCCCGTAGTTTTCCATCACGCCCAGCAGCAGTCCGCCGAGCAGGGCGCCACGGAGGTTTCCGATGCCACCGAGTACGGCCGCCGAGAATGCCTTGATACCCAAGAGGAATCCCCCTGAGAAAATTATGCCCTGCGGCACCTTGAGCGTGTACAGCAGCGCGGCGACTCCCGCCAGCAGACCGCCGATGAGAAACGTCGCCAAAATGATGCGCTCACGCGACACACCCATCAACGTTGCGGTGACCGGATCCTGCGCGACCGCCCTGATACCCCGACCGAATTTGGTTCGGTTGATCGCAATGTCGGTTATCAGAGCGAACAAAAAGGCGGCGATCAGGATGACGATGGTCACGTTGGTCACCGGCGCGCCGAAGACAGAGAATTGGACTTTCGGCTCCACCAGTTTGATCGGTGATTGTGCGTTCGGGCCGCCGTAGTTGTCCAGGAGCTTGGGCAGGATTATCCGCACGAATTCCTGTAGCACGAATGACATCCCGATCGCTGTGATGAGGAAGGCGAGCGGTCGTGCGTTGCGGCGCCGCAGCGGCCGGTAGGCTACCATCTCCAGGCCCATCGCCGCGGAGCCGGACACCGTCATCGCGACCACCCCCGCGATGAGCAGGTACCAGACCGTCAGGGGTAGGCCGACATCGTAGGTGTTACCGTTCGGCGAGAAGCCCATGATGATGTTCAGGGCGAAGTACCCGCCGAACATTCCGAGCATGAAAATCTCCGAGTGCGCGAAGTTGATCAGCCTCAGCACACCGAAGACGAGGGTGTAGCCGATGGCCACCAGCGCGTAAATCGCGCCCCACGACAACCCGTCAATCGTCAAGCGCCAGAAGCCGGTCCGCAGACCCGCCACGTTGAACCCGATATCCGCTGCGTACCAGCACTGGCCGATGCAATGGGCAATCACTGTCGGCGACTACTGAACCTTGTAGATCCAGACCAGTTTTGTGGTGAGCTCACCGGTATCGGTCCATTGATAGTTGCGGGCGACGCCGGGACCGTTGTACGTCCTTAACCATTCGAGCAGGTCTGGCCGTGACGCCTTACCGGCGTCAATACCGCGCACCATGATCGTGGCGAGGTCGTATCCCTCTGTGCTGTATGTTCCGGGCGCTTGGTTGGACTTGGCGGTGTACTCCTTGGCGAACCAGTCCGGTGCCGGGCCGCACGGACACGACAAAACCGCATCCTTTGACGCATTACCCGCCTGATCGACGAACTGTTGGTCTTTACTGCCGTCGCCGGCCACGAACGTCGCCTTGACCCCTGCGTCGCGCATCTGCTGCGCAAGCAGCGCCGCTTCGGTGTAATAGCCGCTGAAGAACACCGCATCGGGGGCTGCGCCGCTGATCTTCGTCACCGTGGCGGAGAAATCTTTGTCGCCCTTCTTGATTGAGGCGGCGCACGATGCGTCCGCGAGCGGTCCCAGGGTGTTTCGGATGTTTTCGGCAAGTCCCTGGCCGTAGGCGGTGCTGTCGTCGACGATGCAGATCTTCTTGGCGTTGAGTGCGTTTTTCATGTAGTTGGCGACGGCGGGGCCTTGCACGCCGTCGTTGGCCAGGCCGCGGAAAAACGTCTTCCACCCATTCTGCGACAGCGAGACTCGCGTCGCCGACGCAGTTGCCGCCACCAGGCCCGCTTGGTTGAACGTATTGCCGGTCGCCTCGGTCTCGCCGGAAAACGCCGGGCCGATCAGACCACGGATCTTGGGGTTGTCGATGATCTGCGGCGCGATGCCGGTCGCGGTCTGCTCCACCCCACCGGTGTCGAACGTGATGAGCTCCACCTGACAGCCGGGGTTCGCCTGGTTGTGCTTGTCGACGGCGAGCTTTGCCCCATTCAGGATGTTGATTCCCAGGGCGGAATCTGGGCCGGTCAGAGCGCCGGCCATGGCCAGCGCGACCGGCTCGCAGGTGGCCTTGCCATCGCCGGCCGGGTCCACAGGCTGCGCGCCTTGGGTAGTTGGTACGGTCTGGCCGTTTTCGTCGATCTCCACCTGTTCGACGATCTTCAGGTTGGGTGCGCCCTTGTTGGCGTCGCTGCTTCCGGGTTTCGACTGAGAGCAGCCGGCCATGCCAACGACAAGCAAACCGGCGGCTCCCAGAACAACAGCACGTCGCGTCACGCGAGGGCGCACGTGTCACCTCCATATCGGCGCTTCGTCCGCCCGTCTGGTCGGAGCCTCGCGTAGAACATAGCCAACGCATCGTGGCCGTGCGCGTCCGTTAGGCAACGCGCTAGTTGGCCGAGGAAGTGTCCTTGGGCTCGTCCAGCGTCTCCATTACCACTTCGGCAACACGCTTCATGGTCGTGCGGCGGTCCATCGCGGCCCGCTGTATCCAGCGGAACGCCTCGGGCTCGGTCATCCCCTGCTTGGCCTGCAGCAACCCTTTGGCGCGTTCCACGAGCTTGCGGGTCTCCAATCGCTCGGACAGTGTGGCGACCTCGCGCTCGAGTTCGGTGAGTTCGTTGAAACGGCTGACGGCGACTTCGATGGCCGGAACCAGATCGGTCGCCGAGAACGGCTTGACCAGGTACGCCATCGCCCCCGCGTCGCGGGCGCGCTCCACGAGCTCGCGTTGGCTGAACGCGGTCAACACGACGATCGGGGCGATCCGTTTGCTGGCGATCTCCGCGGCGGCATCGATCCCGTCGCGTCGAGGCATTTTGACGTCCATGATCACCAGGTCAGGCATGAGGGAATTCGCGAGCTCCACCGCCTCTTGTCCGTCGCCGGCCTGCCCGACGACCTCATAGCCCTCTTCCTTGAGCATCTCTGCCAAGTCGAGCCGAATGAGTGCCTCGTCTTCGGCGATGAGGACGCGGCGCGGTTTCGGCGCGTCGGACGGTGACCCGGTCATGGGTCACATTCTGTCGTGGCCAGCGGCTCTCGGCGACCTCGGGGTTGTGACGTCTGACATCTTCGCCGCGCGGCGGCGGTGGGCCGATTTGGCCGAACCGTTCCCTGGGTAGCATCTCCGTGTGATTGCCAGGTCGCTGAAGCCCGCGGCGGTGCCATGGGCCGTGGCGGCCGCGGCCGGGCTGATGGCGGTGGCTACGACCTGGGCGTACGAGCGGATTCGTGATGTGTATCCGGTGGATTGGGTGGTCTATCGGTACGGGTCCGCGGCGGCGTGGCACGGCGTCGATCTGTATGCCGGCAATCTGCACGGTCCGAACATCACCAGTGAAGGACTGCCGTTCACCTACACCCCTTTTGCCGCCTTGCTGCTCTGGCCGACGAATCTCGGCAGCCAGCACGTCGGCATCTGGGCGTGGAGCATCGCATCGATGCTCGCGTTGCTGGCGGTGATCGCGATGGTTGTCCCCCAGCAGGTCCGCTATCGCTGGATCGTGGTGTTCGGCGTCGCCTCGGTCGCTTGCGCGACGATCATGGTGTACGCCCATTTCTTCTTCGGCCAGATCAACATTTTCCTGATGTTGCTGGTGGTCGCGGACCTGACGCGTCGCGACGACACGACCCTCGGACGCCGCGTGCCTCGCGGTCTGCTCATCGGTCTGGCCGCGGCGATCAAGCTCACACCCGGGCTGTTCATCGTGTATCTGGCGGCCGCTCGGCAGTGGCGGATGTTCTGGTGGAGCGTGGGCGGCTGCCTCGGCGCGTCCCTGCTGGCTTTTGCCGCCCGTCCGTCGCTGACGATTGCGTTCGTCACCCGAGGCGTGTGGCACTTGACCGACAAGGTCGCCCTCGGCACGAAGTTCGCGACGTCGGGCAACAATTCAATTCAAGGAGCGCTGGCCGCGGTCGGCGACTGGACAAGGCCGTTGGCCCTGGTGCTTACGGCGGTCGCCGCGGTCGCCGGAGTATTTCTTGCGCGCCGGGCGGCGAGCCGTTCGGGATTGCTTGCCGGCGGGTTGGTCATCGGGATGACCGCCACTCTGATTTCCCCCATCAGTTGGGTGCACCACTGGGTGTACCTGGTGCCGGCCGCCGTCTTCCTCTGGTTTCACCGCGGCTGGTGGGCGCGAGCGGTCGTGGTCGCCGGCACCCTGCTAACCGTCTTCGCCGACCCCGGAGTGGGCGAGCACTGGTTGGTTCGGCCATCGGTCGTCGGGGCCTGCATAGGCTGGCTATTGCGCGAAATGCTGATGCTGCTGGGCATGATCGCGATCGCGATAATCGCCTACGGCAAGGAAAAACCTTTGCGGACACCGTCGCGCAACCTCCGGCCGGCGGAGGCGGAACCCGCTGCAGCGCATCCTCTATCGTGAGTGCTGCCCGCCCTCGTATCCCAACTGGCAGAGGAAACGGACTCAAAACCCGTACAGTGTGGGTTCGAATCCCACCGAGGGCACTGATAAGCCACCGGTTGCCATGGCTGAGACATCCTCGGCCTATGCCCGGGACTCCCGGCGATTACGCTCAAAAGGGAGGCCCCGAAACGATTGCACGTGCATACGGTGCGCGATGGCGGCGTCGAGTGGACCATCGAGCTCGGCGCTAGCCCCCTCACCCGAATGATGAGTGCTGTCGGCAGTGCACTGCCGGTGCGCGTCTGGCGCTCACGTCCCGTGCTCGGCGCGATGGGCCATGTCGCGGGGTGGGCACTACAGGCTGGCACGGTGCGCCTGACTCCGATGACCGCCAATGCGCAGCCGTTCGCCGCGAACCCCGAGCGGATCTGGAACGTCACCGACAGTCGCGCCAGCGTCAACGGAGACGACCTCGGGCCGATCGGTCCACTCGCCGAGCAAGCCCGCCTGGGCGATTTCTATTTTCCCCAGCGGGGGATCTTCGCGATGGGCCGCGTGTACGTCAACACGTCTACGGCCGCCGCGTGGGCAGGGCGGTAGGCCTGCTGTCACGCCGGGAGCGCCGCTTGTCGCCCCTTCCGGATAAGCTGATCGGTATGGCCGCCGAGGCCGACGATTCGGCAGCAGGACCCATCGCGCGGACCTTCTGCGGTCCGCCGATGCGCCTTCG
>JAFAWC010000577.1 GCA_019242135.1 Mycobacteriaceae bacterium
GTCGGGTCCCGCGCAGCTGCCGTCGTAGGCGGTGAAGCGAAGTGGTAGCTGACCCTCGGCCAGCACCTCCAGGATTTGCGCGAGAGACATCTTTCCGGCCTGGGTAGCCGTGGCCTGCTCTTTGAAGGTCGTCATCGTCGTTGCACCACCTTGGAATAGAGGTCGAGGAAACGTGAATCGGGGTCGTAGGTCTTCTTGAGGGTCTTGTAGGTCTCGCCGCCGTAGAGATCATCGAACTCGTCGCGACCGTAGAAGGCATCGGAATACAGCGATTTGTGCCCGTCGACTTCGGTGACCTTGTTCTCGATCAGCCGGTTCGTCTCGCCTTCGGTGGCACCGGCCGGCACCGACGACCAGAACCCGACGTTGACGTAGCTATGTCCGGGTCGGATGGGGTAGAGCGGCCACCTGTCGCTGTCACGAAGACGCAAGGGGCAGACCCATATCGGTTCGATGGGAACGGTTCGAAGGAACCAGTCCAAAAACTCCGCGCAGCGCTCGATCGGCACCTCGACGTCCTGCACGACGCGCTCGCGGGCCGGCTGGCCGGTACGTTTGTCGATTCGATCGGAAATTCCGAACCGCTGATCGTAGGCGAGCAGTTTCCAGTAGACGCTGCTTCGCCGCAGCCGCCGCGGCCACATCCGCCTGATGCGCGGGTTCTGCGCCCCGAACGCTCGTGAACACCAGAACCAGTCGGCGTCCCAGCGCCAGAGGTAGTCGTGAATGGTAAGTCGGTCGGCCTTGTTTCCGTCGTCGTGCCGCATCGAGCGGTAGTAGATCCGCTGGCCGGTGTAGTCGCTGACGGGCCCCGCTGTGCCGGTCTGCACGCCGAGGCACAGGTAGCTTTCCTCGGCGCTGAACACCACGCCGTCGAGATAGTCCACCGGGACGCCGTCGTGTCCACCGGTCTCGATAATGCGGTCCATCTCGGCAACGAGGTCACGCACCGATCGAAATCTGATGTGCTGCAACGCCACGAACGGCTTCACCGTCTCCAGCTCGATCTTCAACCGCACCGAGTAACCAAGCGTGCCATAAGAATTCGGGAAACCACGGTACAAGTCTTGGTGTGTCTCCGGCGAGGCGGTGATCACTTCGCCGCCACCGGTGAGGATGTCCATCTCCAGCACGGATTCGTGCGGCAGCCCGTTGCGAAACGAGGCCGACTCGATACCCAGCCCGGTAACCGCGCCGCCGAGCGTGATCGTTTTGAGCTGCGGCACCACCAGGGGGGACAGCCCATAGGGCAGCGTCGCGGCCACCAGGTCCTCGTAGGTACACATACCGGCGACGTCGGCGGTTCGCGCCCGCGGGTCGACCGCAAGCACGCCGGTCAGCCCGGAGGTGTCCAGTCCCGGTGCGTCGCGCTTGGCCCGCGCACGGAACAAATTCGACGTGGGCTTGGCCAGCCGGACAGTCGCGCTGCGCGGGATCGCACGGTAGCTGTCGACCAACCGGCGCACGCCGTCCTCATGAGCTGACACGCATATACGCTAGTCCGCGGTCGCGGCCGATGCGACCGGTCCAGCCACCCGAAGAGGAGTCTGCCTGATGGGACAGGTCAGCGCGTCCAGCAGCGTTCTGATCAACGCCGCACCTGAGCAGGTGTTGGCCGCAGTCGCCGACTACCAGACCGTGCGACCCAAAATCCTGTCGCCGCACTACCGCGAGTATCAGGTGGTGCAGGGAGGCCAGGGTGAGGGCACCGTCGCGAAGTGGAAGCTGCAGGCCACCAGGTCGCGGATGCGCGACGTGGAGGCCCATGTCGATGTTGCGGGACACACGGTGATCGAGAAGGACGCGAACTCCTCGATGGTGACGAACTGGACCGTCGCGCCCGCCGGGACCGGCGCAACGGTGACGACGAAGACCAGCTGGCAGGGCGCGGGCGGCATCGGAGGCTTTTTCGAGAGAACGTTCGCGCCGCTGGGCCTGAGGAAGATTCAGGGCGAGGTGCTGGCCAACCTCAAGGCCGAGATCGAGGGCGAAAAGGACTGAGACCACCCAAAAAACGCCAGGACACCCGAAACGCGCCACCCGAAACCGCTAAGCCACCTTCGTTTGCGCTAGGAACCCGGCGATGCCGTTGACCACCGCTGCGGCGTACTTCTGACGGCCGTCGGGCGTGGTGATCAACGCGTCGTCGGCGGGATTCTTCATGTTGCCGAGGTCGACGAGGATCGCCGGGTATTGCTCGAGGTTGAGCTCGGCGAGATCCGCGCGACCGTACAACCCGTCCTGGCCGATGTAGTTGGCCGGCGCGACGCCGGCCGCTTGCAGCTGGTCGCGCATGATGCGTGCGAACTGCAGCGCCGGGCCGGTCTGCGCCTGGTTCAAGGGTGGCGCGGAGTAGTCGACGTGAAAGCCGCGCCCCGATGGCGGGCCGCTGTCGCCGTGGATGGAGATCACCGCGTCGGGGTGCAGGGCATTGGCCATCGTCGCGCGCTGGTCGACGCACGGGCCTGCCGCGTCGTCGTTGCCGCGCGAGAGCGCGCTGCGCACGCCCAGCTGATTGAGCAACGATCGGATCCGAAGCGCCACCTCCCAGGTGAACGAATGCTCGGGGTAACCGTCGCTGGTCGACGTGCCGGCTGTCTGGCAGTCCGCCGTGCCGCCCCGCCCGTCGCTGACGTGCTGGCCGGTGGCCGTGTCGTTTCCGGGGTCAATAAACACGATCCGTCCGGCGATGTTGGCGGGCGCGGCGTACACAGAGGGGACCGACACCGACATAGACGGGACCGAAACCAGAGCGGCAGCGACGATCGGCGCGGCGATGAACGCGAGGCCGACACGCACCCACGGCTGGTCTGGCACTGCGTCAAAGTAGCCTGCTCAGGACTAGTGTTGGGAGGGTCGAGGC
>JAFAWC010000112.1 GCA_019242135.1 Mycobacteriaceae bacterium
CGTCGGTGATCCGATCGCGGCCCGGGCGGCCGCCGAAGAAGGCCGCGACGTCGCCGAGGCGATCGGCGACCGCTTCTTCGCCTGCCAGTGCCGCACAAGCCTCGGCTGGGCACAGGTGATGCAGGGCGAGCTGGCCGAGGCCGTCGCGCAGTTCGGTGCGATGGTGGCCGAGGCCGAGGCGGCCCACGATGCGATCCTGAGATCAGTGGCCCACCAGGGCCTGAGCTATGCACTGGCCTGCCGGGGTGAAACGAGCGCGGCTCGCCTCGCGGCAGATGCGACCGTCAAGGCTGCCACCACGGCCGAGCTTGGCGATCTGTTCACGGGAACCGGCTACATGGCGTCGGGCGTCGCGGCGCTGGCCGCCGGCGACGCGCAGGCGGCGCACGACGCTGGCGAGGGGGCGTTCCGGCATTTCCGGATGGCCCAACCCCAATTTGCCACGGCCATGCGCTCTCTCATGGCCCACGCCGCAGTGGCGCGAGGTGATCTCATCGCGGCCCGGCGCTGGGCCGATGAGGCGATCTCGGTCGCGACGGGCTGGCACCTCGTGATGTCGCTCATCCCGCGCGCCCGGGTCGCGATCGCACGCGGTGACCGACACGAGGCCGAACGCGATATTCGCGATGCACTTGCCTGCGCAGCCGGCAACGGGGTCCACCTGGAAGTCCCCGACATCCTCGAATGCATCGCCGGGCTGGCTAGCGCGGCGGACCATCACCATGACGCCGCGCGGCTCTTCGGCGCGGCACAGGGCATCCGGCAACGCATGGGTTCCGTCCGGTTCAAGGTCTGGGACGCCGGTACCGAAGCCACGCTGAGCGCGCTGCGAGATGCGATGGGCCGAAACGACTTTGACTGCACCTTTGCCGAGGGCGCGGCGCTATCGCTGGAGGAGGCGATCGCTTATGCGCAGCGTGGTCACGGCGAACGCAAACGCCCGGCCAGCGGCTGGGCATCGCTCACCCCGGCCGAGCTCGACGTCGTGCGATTGGTCAGCGAGGGACTGGCCAACAAAGACATTGCGACGCGGCTGTTCGTCTCACCGCGCACCGTGCAGGCCCACCTCACTCACGTCTACACCAAGCTCCACCTGACCTCGCGCGTGCAACTCGCCCAAGAAGCAGCCCGCCACACCTGAGCGGCGACGCCACGGGCTCAACGCATTTCAGCGGCCAATCTGACCATGACCCACTATTTCCCGGCTCCGTGGGGACTGCTTCCGGCGGCGGTGCCGTCGGCTCGCGGTCGCAGTGCCCAGCTTGCAACGCATCGGACAACCGGCACGGTGGGTGGTGTTCGGCGTTGTCGCACTCGGCGCCGCGCAAAGCATCGTCGTGGCCTACCCGGGGCTGACCGGGGAGGGGCCGCCGCTCAGCGACTACGCTCGCATGGCCCCCGCCGCCCGGCAACGCGCCGTCGGTGCCGACGGATCACCCGCTCCGTATCTGGACGCTATTGAGAAGGTGCGCCCCGGCGAGGTCTCGCTGTTTGACATCTCAGCCGAACTGCCTTACTACGCTTGGCCGTTCGACTTGTCACGTCGCGCGCGCCGAATTCCCGACGATGTGAGCCCCGCCCAAGCGCGCCGGATCGTCGACGATCCGAGCGTGCGCATGCTGATTGTCGGCGACGCCACGACGACCGGTGCCCTGATCCGCACCGATCCGAGGTTCGCATACCAATTCCACTGTCACACCGGCACATGCGCGGTTTACGTCCGTCGCTCGACAGGGCCCGGGTGCAGATTGCCGGGCGGCGACCAGCAATCAAACAGTTGTATACGCGTTTGACTCTTTTGGTTGTTTCTTGTCTACTGGGGTGCGTCCGGGACCTCCCGGAGATTCTGCCGACCCGTCTGGAGGTGGTCCTCGTGGATGACCCGAGTAGTACCAACCTCCACGCAACTGGCTGGCACCGTCCCCCTTTTGGCACGTCGGCGTAGCCGCAGCGGTCTGCGTGGAGATCGTCGGCCCCGCCTCCACTTGGACTGATCGCTTTACGAGGCGACGCGGCGGCTGGCACATGCAAGCATTGGTCGAAATACCTTGACCAGGAATTAGGGGCTGACTCGTCCGCGCACGGACCGCCAGCCGTCGCGACTTCCTAGGAGGACCCGTGAGCGCACCATCGGACTCGCAGCCCGGCACCGACCGTCCGGTCATCCACCTTTCGGACCTACTGCGCGCACCAGTGCTGGCGCGCTCCGGCGACGTCGTCGGGCGGGTCGAGGATGTCATCGTCCGACTCCGTGGCGCCGACGACTATCCACTGGTCACCGGGATCGTCGCCGATGTCGGCGGCCGGCGGGTGTTCGTGGGTACCAAATCGATCCAGGAGTTCGCGCCCGGACGAATAATGTTGGCCAAGAACAAGGTTGACCTGCGCGGGTTCGAACGCCGAGACGGCGAGGTGCTGCTGCGCGTGGACATTCTCGGGCACCGGCTCATCGACGTGGCCACCGTCGAGTTGGTGCGGGCCTACGACGCACAACTGGAAGACAGCGGCGAGGGCTGGGTGCTGGTGCGGCTGGACACCCGCCGCCCGCCGAAGCTGTTCGGGCTGATAAAGCGCTCCGGAGGGCATGCCGCGCGGGACTGGAAATCCTTCGAGCCGTTGATCGGTCATGCCCACACGCAGGCCGTGCGCCAGCTTTCGCCGAGGGTCGGAGAGCTCAAGCCCGCCGAGATCGCCGACCTGATCGAGGACGCCGACAAAGCGGAGGGCGGCGAGATCCTCGACCGGGTCCACAGCGATCCGGAGCTGGAGGCCGACGTCTTCGAGGAACTCGACCCCGACAAGGCTCGCCGGCTGTTCGACGATATGGCCGATGCCGAGGTGGCCGCGGTGCTGGCCCGGATGCGCCCCGACGACGCCGCCGACGCGATCGCCGATCTGCGCCAGTCCCGCCGCCGCCGTGTGCTTGATCTGATGCCTGCCCCGCAGCGCACCAAGGTGATAACGCTGATGGGCTTCAACCCGGACAGCGCCGGCGGACTGATGAACGTGGAGTTCGTCTCGTGCGCGGCCAGCGCGACCGCGGCGGAGGCGCTGCAGCTGATCGCCGGTGCCAAGACGGTTCAGCCCGAGGCGCGGCTGAAGATGCACATCCTCGACGACGACCGGCGGCTCACCGGCGTGGTGTCTGTCATCACCCTGTTGCAGGCCGACCCCGCCGAGACCCTGGTCGAACTGATGGACGACGACCCGGTTCGAGTCACTCCCGACACCGATTTCACCGACATCGCGCTGCTGATGGCCGACTTCAACCTCTACAGCATCCCCGTCGTCGACGACGACGACCAGGTGCTGGGTGTCGTCACCGTCGACGACGTCCTCGAGGCCACGATTCCCGAGGATTGGCGCCGCCGAGAACCCGCGCCCAGGCCGCAGCGTGAACCCGTCCGCGCCGCCGCGACCGACGGTCAGGGCGCCGGCGCCGGGGAGGACGGGCCATGACCACCCACGACCGCGACACCGTCAACGCCGCGCAACCGTCCGGGCCCGGCCCGGGGCAGCCGGCCCCGCCGCGCACGGCCGTGCTCGACAGCGCACACCTCGGCGACATCGAGGGCGCGTTCGGGCGGATCAGTGTCACCGACACCGACCGGCCGCGCACCGTCAAGACGCGCCTGTTGACGCTGGCCGCCATTCTCGGTCCCGGCATCATTGTCATGGTCGGCGACAACGACGCCGGCGGGGTGGCGACCTACGCCCAGGCCGGCCAGACCTACGGCTACTCGCTGCTGTGGACGCTGCTGCTGCTCATCCCGGTGCTGATCGTCAACCAGGAGATGGTGGTGCGGCTCGGCGCGGTCACCGGCGTCGGGCACGCCCGGCTGATCAACGAACGCTTCGGCCGCGGCTGGGGCTGGTTCTCGGTCGGGGACCTGTTTTTGCTCAACTTCCTGACGCTGGTCACCGAGTTCATCGGTGTCAGCCTGGCCGCCAACTACTTCGGCATACCCACGTACATCGTCGTGCCGACCGCCGCGGTGGCGTTGATCGCGATCATGGCCACCGGCAGCTTCCGGCGCTGGGAACGGGCGATGTTCGTGTTCATCGCGATCACGCTGCTGCAGATCCCGATGTTGCTGATGTCGCATCCGCAGTGGGGCCTGGCGGCGAAATCCTTTGTGGTTCCGTCGATACGAGGCGGCGTGACCTCGGATGCGGTGCTGCTGATTATCGCGATCGTGGGCACCACGGTGGCTCCCTGGCAGCTGTTCTTCCAGCAGTCCAACGTCGTGGACAAGCGCATCACCCCGCGGTTCATCGGCTACGAACGCGCCGACACCGTGATCGGGGCGTTCGTCGTGGTCATCGGCGCGGCGGCGCTGCTGATGACCGGCGACTGGGCGGGCCGCTCGACCAACTCGACCGAATTCAAGGACGCCGGTGATATCGCACACCTGCTCGGCCTGCACAGCGGGGTGCTGGGGACCATCTTCGCGGTCGTGTTGCTCGATGCGTCCATCGTCGGGGCAGCCGCGGTCACCCTGGCCACCAGCTACGCCTTCGGCGACGTGTTCGGCATCCGGCACTCGCTCCACCGCGGCTTCGCCGACGCGAAGCAGTTCTACTTCTCCTACACCGCGATGGTGGTGCTCGCCGCGGTGATCGTGCTGATCCCCGGTGCGCCGCTGGGACTGATCACCACCGCGGTGCAGGCTCTGGCCGGGCTGCTGCTGCCCAGCGCCAGTGTGTTCTTGTTGCTGCTGTGCAACGACCCGGAAGTGTTGGGGCCCTGGGTCAACCGGCCGTGGCTGAACTGGGTGGCCGGGTTGATTGTCGGCGTGCTGCTGCTGCTGTCGGGGATCCTGATGGCCACCACGCTGTTCAAGGGGCTCAACGTGACGGCGGTGGCCGGCTGGCTCGCGCTGGCGATCGCGGTGCTGGCCGCCGCTGCGATGGCTTTGCTGCGCTGGCAGGCCCGGCGCCACCCGTCCCCGGCCCCCGTCCCGTTCCCTGCCGGCTTCGACCGCACCACCTGGCGGATGCCGCCGCTGACGCTGCTGCAGCCGGTGAAATGGTCGGCGGGCACCCGACTCGGCATGATCGGGCTGCGCACCTACCTCGTGGTCGGCGCGCTGCTGCTGGTCGTCAAGGCCGTCCAGGTGGGCCGGGGCGGATGACCGCCGCGATCGGCCCATCTGATTACCCCGGGCCGTGCTGCAGCAGGCCGCGGAAGCCGTCTTCGTCGAGAATCGGCACGCCGAGTTCGACGGCCTTGTCGTACTTGGAGCCCGGCGCGTCACCGGCCACCACGTAGGCCGTCTTCTTCGAGACGGAGCCGGCGGCCTTCCCGCCGCGCGCGACGATCGCCTCCTTGGCCTCGTCGCGCGAGAAGCCCGTCAGCGAGCCGGTGACCACGATCGACAACCCTTCCAGGGTGCGCTCGACGCTGGCGTCGCGTTCATCTTCCATGTGCACACCGGCCGACCGCCACTTTTCGACGATCGCCCGGTGCCAGTCGACGGTGAACCATTCGGTCAGGGCCTCCGCGATGGTCGGCCCGACACCCTCCACCGCGGCCAGCTGCTCCTGCGACGCGCTCTCGATCGCGTCGATGCTGCCGAATTCGGTGGCCAGCGCGCGCGCGGCGGTGGGGCCCACGTGTCGGATCGAAAGTGCTACCAGCACCCGCCACAGGGGTCGCGACTTCGCCCGCTCGAGGTTGTGCACCAGACGCACCCCGTTGGCGGACAGGGCGCCGTCCTTGGTTGTGAACAGCTCGGTGCGCAGTAGGTCGTCGTCGGCGAGCCCGAACAGGTCGCCCTCGTCGTCGATGACACCGGCCTTCAGCAGCGCGATCGCTGCCTCGTAGCCGAGACCCTCGATGTCGAGGGCGCCGCGACCCGCCACGTGAAAGACCCGCTCACGCAACTGCGCCGGACATGACCGCGCATTGGGACAGCGGATGTCTGCGTCGCCCTCCTTCGCCGGGGCGAGCGGCGTCCCGCATTCCGGGCACTGGGTGGGCATGACGAATTCGCGTTCGGTCCCGTCGCGCAGATCGACGACGGGTCCGAGTACTTCGGGGATCACGTCGCCGGCCTTACGGATCATCACGGTGTCGCCGATCAGCACACCCTTGCGCTTGACCTCCGAGGCGTTGTGCAACGTGGCCAGGCTCACCGTAGAACCCGCCACCTTGACCGGCGTCATGTATGCGAACGGGGTGACCCGACCGGTGCGGCCGACATTGACCCGAATGTCGAGCAGCCTGGTCTGCGCCTCTTCCGGGGGGTATTTGTAGGCGATCGCCCAGCGCGGCGCCCGCGACGTGGAGCCCAGCCGTCGCTGCAGCGCGACGTCATCGATCTTGACGACGACTCCGTCGATTTCGTGTTCGACGTCGTGTCGGTGCTCGCCCCAGTAGCCGATGCGCTCCTCGACCGCCGCGAGGCCCGTGACCCTCGTGGTGTGTTCGGACACCGGAAGGCCCCAGGCCTTCAACGCGGAATAGGCGTCGTGCAGCGTCTTCGGTCTGAACCCCTCGGTGTGCCCGACGCCGTGGCAGATCATCCGCAGCCTGCGCTTC